>DAIQRF010000097.1:5089-7576 GCA_036786505.1 Casimicrobiaceae bacterium
GCGCCTACCAGCCGGACGGCGGCTTTTTCAGGACGGTAATCGTTCGATCCTTGATGCTGAGATAGCCGCCCGCGACCAGGTCCTTGAACAAGCGGCTGATCATGTCGCGCGAAGCGCCGACGCGCTCGGCGATGTCCTGCTGGGTGAGTTTTTCGGGAACGACCAGCGTCCCGTCGCGCTCGATGGCCAGCGTCATGATCAGCCGGACCAATCGGGTGTAGACGTCGGACAGTGCAAGACTCTTCACGGTATCGGTGGTGATGCGCACACGCTGGATCAGCTTCTCGATCAGATGCAGCGCGAAATTGGGGTGCGCCAGCACGAACTGGCGGAAGCTGGCCCGATTGACGATTGCGCACGACGTCGGCTCCATGGTCATCACCGAGGCCGATCGCGGACTGCCATCGAGCGACATCTCGCCCACGTATTCGCCGGGACCGAAGAAACTGAGCACGACTTCCCGGCCGGCTTCGTTGCTGGCGAAGACCTTTACCCGCCCGCTAAGCACGATGAACAACGAATCGGAGGTATCGCCCTCGTTGATCAGCACCGCGTTCTTGGGGAAATTGCGAACCACGCCGGTGGCGGCGATCGCACGCAGCGTCTCTTCGGCGAGCGGCGTCAGCGTATCGGTGGCGGGAGCGATTTTAGCCATGGTGAAAGTGTCCGCGACGATCGTAGCACGGCGCGCCGTGCAGCCGGCGATACAGTCGCCCCGACGCCGGCCACGGAACCGCCAACCGAGCCGTACGGCGCACCGTCTGCCAATGCCTGCCCATCCCCCGACCGTATTCCGCTGGCGACGCCGTTCGCGGTTGTCGCCAGGCAGCGGTCAATCGTAGCGGCGAACATCGTCGATCACCTTGCCGTCGTTGGCGAGCTCGCCCGGGGCGCGGATGGTCACTTCGCCGCGAAGCTTGGTGACTTCGCGGATGCTTAACACGATTGCCTCCCGAGTGGACGAATCGCCGGCCGCGATCTCGACGTGCAGCGTCATGGTATCGGTGCCCTGCGGGTTGTCGACCATGAGCCGCGCTTTGGCGATCTCGCGGTGGCGCGCGACGATGGCGGCAACCTGTGACGGATGCACGAACATGCCCTTGACCTTGGTGGTCTGATCGGCGCGGCCCAGCCAGCCCTTGATGCGCATGTTGGTGCGGCCGCAGGGTGATGCAGTCGTCAACGACGATGCCACTATTGCCGAGAGGTCGCCGGTGCCGAAGCGAATCAGCGGGTATTCCCGGTTGGAGAGCAGCGTGACCACGACTTCGCCGACCTCTCCGGCCGCGACGGGATCGCCGGTCCCCGCCCGCACGATCTCGACCAGCACGCCTTCGTCGACGATGAGACCTTCGCGAGCGTCGGATTCGTACGCGATCGAACCGACGTCGGCAGTGGCATAGACCTGGTGCGCACGAATCCCTCTCGCGCCGAGGGCATCGCGAAACGCCTGTGGAACCGCTTCGCCGGAGAGCAGTGCTTTTCTCAGGCTCGGCACGGCGAGCTGACGTTCGTCCGCCTTTTCAAGAATGATTTTCAGGAACGACGGCGTCCCGACATAGCCGTCGGGCCGGAGGTCGATCATCGCCTCGACCTGCTGCTCGGTCTGACCGGTGCCGCCGCGAAAGACGGTGCAGCCGAGCGCGCGGGCGCCGTTCTCCAGCATCGCGCCCCCCGGCGTGAAGTGATACGAAAAACAGTTGTGCACCAGTTCACCGGCACGAAATCCCGCGGCGTGCAGCGCTCGCGCGAGACGCCAATAATCGGCGTCGCGGCCCTCCGGCTCGTAGAGCGGACCGGGCGACGCGAAAACCAGCGTGGCGTCTCCCCAGGCGACCGTGGCGAAGCCGCCGAAGGGTCGTTCGGATCTCTGCCGCTGCTGCAGATCGGACTTCCGCACCACCGGCAGCCGTGACAGCGCTGCGCGCGTGGTCACCTGCGTGGAATCGACGTCGGCCAATAGTCTTGCGTACGCCGGCGCGTGCGCTTTGGCGTGGGCAATCTGCGCCGGCAGCGCCGCGAGCTGCGAGCGTTCACGCAGTTCGGGGTCGCGAATCTCGAGCGTGTCGAAATAGTCGGCCATGATCAGATCTTGCGACGCAACGGCGACATCTCGGCGATCGCCGATTGCTCTTTCCCGCTAAGTTTCGCAAACACCGGCGATGGCCGCGTCAATGACGAAACGTGAACTGCAAATCCTGCCCGAATCGCATTGCCGCTGAATGCTCGAGCTGGCTGACTCGGTTCCCTGCCGGCGCGCTCAAGCGAGCCAGCGCTTGCGGCGGCGGTAGTGCTTCACGTCGCGGAAACTCTTGCGTCCGGCGCTCGACAGGCCGAGGTAGAACTCCTTCACGTCCTCGTTGCGCGCCAGGTCGGCCGCTGCGCCGTCCATCACCACGCGGCCGTTTTCGAGAATGTATCCGTAGTCGGCGAAGCGCAGCGCGACATTGGTGTTCTGTTCCGCAAGCAGGAAGCTCACGTGCTCGT
>DAIQRF010000098.1:0-7560 GCA_036786505.1 Casimicrobiaceae bacterium
ATAATCTCAAGGCGCGGCTCGTCCGGCATTTCCTCGGCGTAGATGTTGACGCGCATTTGACTATTATCCTTTGGCGTGGTTGTGCGAAGAGACAGCGTTCGCTAGTTCTTGTTCAATCTGTTTGATCCAGCCATCGCGGATATTAATTAGTTGTTCCTGATCATCGGCACACGGATGCTCCATACCGCGCAAGGTTTCTAGCCTCTTGCGATTGCGTCGTTGTTCGCGCTCGAAGTCTTTCTTCCAGCCCTTCAGTGAATTTATGAAATAACCTCCGCTCATTGCGCGTCAATCCTTGTGATGGCGCGGAACAGGCCGGCAGTTCGGAAAGCCGTCGCACATCAGCTTTTTCTTGCCGTTCGGCTCGCCGGTCTTTTGATCGACCAACGCAACGTAATGAGTTGCAGGTCTGCCGCAGGTGCAAAGCTTCATTATTCGCCTCCAGCGGGCTTAGTATGAGAAACCGGCTTGCGATATCCGGCATTGTAGATGCGGTAGGCCATCTCGATAATGACCTTGCAATCTGCCTCGTCGCACTCAGGCCAATCGGGGTCGATCAACGATGCAATGTTGGCAACTTCGGTCGGAATCATTTCGCGTCCATGTCAGTATGAGTAACAGCGGCGAGCGCATTGGAGGCCGTGTACGATCGCCGACAGGCAACCAATGGGCCACCTGCCCCATCGTGCGTTAGTCCACCGCAGCGCCATACGGGACCGCTCCAACCACCATCGAGCATCAGCACGCCGCAACAATTGAGATCGTCGCACAGCCATGCGAGGAAGCGGCCTTTTTCATCGCGTGGGGTGATGTGGTTTATCATTTTCCACCTGATGCGGGGTTGTAAGAGGAAACAGAGCGAACAACCTCAATCGGCACGCCTTGGCCACGCGGACATTTCTCATTCATGCAGACTTCGGCGTAGGTCTGCACGCTGTCTGTCGATGAGACTGGATTTGACGCACAGAGCGCAGCTTTCAACGCAGCGCGCATCGTTGCCTTGGTCTGGATCACGCATACTTCGCGCGGGTCGCGGCTATCCCATGGGCCGCCGTGGCGCGCATCTCTGTCATTCCAGAGTTCGCGCGCACCAGCTTCAATCATTGCATCGGTGATCTCGCGGGGTTGTTGGGCAGCAGGCGCTTCGGTCGATGACACCGAACATCCCATCTCGCGGCAGGTTCCGCAGAACGTCTCACCAATTGGATCGCCACAGTTTTTGCAGACCTGTTGTTGGGCAGAGCCGCGCCCTTCGCAATCACACAAAAAAATCCCACGCCGTTCAACCTCTGCGAATAGTTCGGCATCGACATAAGCGGCAAGCCCCGGTTCTTGGGCAGAACCCCGCAGCCGCGTGATCTCGTCTATTGCCTGTTGAGCAACCATGCTGGTGATGGGCCAGCCTGCCAACTTCTCCAGGAGATCGTCCGGCTCGGTTACAGGAGAGGCCGAAGCTTGGGCAAAGCCGGATTCAACGCACAGCTTGATGTGCGTCAGAGCATTCGCCACATCGGCCCAAGAGCACTTTCCGGCTTTGTCAACCTCGATATCGTCCAGGTGATAGACGACATTATCGATGTGGACGTATCGCGCCTGTGCGTCAATTTCCGATGCAGGAGAGGACCCCATCATCACCGGCTCCTTCGAGCAATAGCTTCGCGGGCATCGCGTTCGGTCTGAGCTCGTTCAGCTTCAATGCGTTCCAGCCGCTGGATGCGGGCCTCGATAGTTGGTTCCTTAGGTTGCGCCATGCCGCGCTGGCTTTGATTTTGCGCCGAAGCGCTGGCGGTCATTGCGATCAGGATGATGCAGGCGAGTTTCATAACGTGGCTCCTCCAGCAGTTGCTATTGCGTAAAAGAGAAAAACAACGAAGATAAGAAATCCGAGCGGGACTAGAATATTCATTTGTGTCGCTCCATCGGTCTTGATGCCGTTCACACTGGCACCTTTTCCGCCGTCGGTTGATGTCGGTTGCGAAGCGCGGCCTCAAGCGATTTTTTCAGAGGCTTCGGCACAGTGGCCCACGTCTCGCGCAAGCAATCCGTGCCCTGCAGCGCGGCCGTCGCCAGCTTCGAATCCCACTGCATCAGATCGTCGGTGACATCGACCTCCACGGCTGGGGCCGGCGATCCACCGCGCGCCCATTCTGCGAGCATGCGGCCGGATTCCTCGGAGATCGGTTTTCCTTCAGGGAAGAATGCGCGGTGCTGCTGCTGCAGCTTGTGTGGCAAATCAAAATGCGGGATGCCTGGGCGATCTGGCGTCAGCGTGAAGCTCGCCGTCATCTCGAACATGAAACGCTTTTCGCAGATCGGCATCCAGCCGAGCGGGCGCACCACCGTCTTGCCGTTCTCGCGCAGGATCTCGATCTTCTCGTCGGCGCGCAGGCAAAAGATGATAGACGCCCGGCATTGGAGAAGTGCGTTCATCAGCTTTTTGTGGCCTGACTTCGGCTCTTTCCAGTTGCCGGGCAACTTCACGCCGTCCGCCGCTAGTCGGTCAGCCCAATCGATCAGGCCGCCAATCCCATCATGCTCATGCGAGAAGCTGTCAATGATGACAACCTCGGCGCCGGCCGCTTCTGCCGCCGCGATGCCTTCCATGAATCGGACCGGCGCGAACGGTGGCCGCATGTCGGAATGCAGAAAATCAAATTCCTCGGCATAGTGCAGCCCGCGGCGGGCCTCGGTATCGATGAACGCGATCTTGCCGGACGGCACCATGCCGCGCGCCAGTCTGAGGGCGCTGTAGGTCTTGCCGGAACCGGAGGCGCCAGCGAGCGCGATTAGCAGAGACACCTGTTCTCGTTTGGCGGGCGCAAATTGAAATGTCATGCCATATCCCTGTCTTCAGTCGCGCTTTCGAATGCCTGCCTTGCCAATTCGGCGAACGTCTCCGAGTCTGGGCAGCCGCAATCCAGCGCCTTATCGGCCGTGATCAGAAACAGGAGCGAGAGTTTTCTTGCCTCTTTTTGGTTCCATGAAATTTCTTTACTCATGTCAGCCCGCCATCAGGTTGCGAGGGTCAAAGTCTTTGCGGTCGAATCCGGCGACGTCGGCCTCATATTCGTGGATCTCGCGATTGATCCATGACGTCTCGGCCCATCCCGGCAACTCGGGTCGGATGATCCGCAGCGGGTAGGCTGGCCACGTCTCGCATTCGAGGCAACGGCGCCACATATTGACGGCATAATCGATCTGCTTGCGGCCGATGGTCAGCGCGGCCTCGCCGATCTCGTTGACAGTCAGCGCGTAGGGCTGTTCGTTCTCCTGGGCGACGTAGCGAAACTTGCGGCGCCCAGCGCCCTCGGGATCGATGGCGTTAAGGATGCGTTCATGCATGGCTGCCTGCAAATGCCAGCCAGCCGACGCCATCATCTTGCCGGTGGCGTAGGGCGACGCGGACATGCCGGAGGTTTTCAGATCCCAGACTTCGCGCAGGTCCGGCGTGATCCAGTCGATCATGGATCGCAGCCATAGGCCGTCCTCGCAGTTGGCTATGACGACCTCGCCGTCGCCTTCCTTGAAGGCCTTCTCGCAGCCGGGAATGCTAGCGAGCTGCAGGTTTGCGGCCAGCGTCATCGCATGCGCGGTGAAATAGTGCTTGCGCAAGATTGGTTCTTCGCCGCGCTGGATGGCGGCGGCTTTGTCCGTCTGCGCGACCTTTGCACGGAAGTCCTGCGCGTCGATGATTGCCAGCTTCTTGCCCCGACCCATCATGATCAGGTGCGCAGCGTTCCCAATTGCCATCGCCTTTTCGTACTTCTCGCCGGCTTCTTCTTCCTCGTGCTCGACCGGAACGGCGAGGCGGGGATGGGCCTGGCGCGCGTGCAGCGGGGACTGCTCGATCAGGATCTTCGCGACCGACTGCGAAAGAGACGGTTCGGGACAGCAATCAGCGAAATAATCATCTGACAGCATGCCCTTATAGATGCCGGGTTCTGTGATCTTCATGCTCAAATCTCAAAGTTTGACTTGTAAAACCGCGATTGCGCAGCGGTGGGTGAGGGCGCGGACTTCGGTGCGTGCATCAGATCCCGATACTTCGGCCGACCGAGCTTCTGCGGCGTGCCGCGGAATATCGCGTAATATCTGGTGACGGCGCGCGTTGAGCATTTGAGTTCGCGGGCGATATCACGGCTTAACCGACCCTGATCGAAGGCAACACGGACGCTCCTGATCTCGGCATCGGTCAGCGCTGTGCCGTTCGATCTCGGTTTTTTCCAATCGTCCTTGATGATTTTCACGTGACCCTCCGCAACATCACCAACACGAACACGAACAGTTCGTCGAGGATCAACCACACCATGAATGCTTCGTACCAACTCATGCGCCGCTCCAAATCGCGAGCCAGATGAAACCGGCGCCGATGAACAGCGTGACGGCGATGATCTCCACCAAAACAGCCACATAGGCGGCGGCGAGATCGGTTTGTTCGCGGGGATCACGCATGTTCGACTTCGTTCCTGATCGTTTCGATCAGCGCGTCGAACTTCGCCATAAGATCGTCAGCCGGATTCTCGATCTCGGGGTGTTGCTCACCGTAAAATCCGGCCTCAGCCAAAATCTCGTTGGTGACGTCCTCGCAGACGCCGTCGTGGATCCAGTGAATGAAGTAGATCGCGCCCTTGTAGTCGGAGCGGCGGACCCGATCGACGATGCCCCGGCGCGTTTCCTCGGGATCGACGATGGCCTCGCGACCGCGGCGGCCGAAATCGCTGCAAAGTACAAAATAGCTGTGCTCGACGCTCATCGCACGCAGTCCGTGGCGAGCGCAGCTATGCTGCCCTTGACGCATGCCGGGCGGTTATGGGCCGGCGCGAGCACTATCCAGGTGACACACACCAGCACGAAGGCCACGCAGCACAGGATGAGGGGTGTGGATTCGGAAAGGTCGGGGCGGGTCATGCGGCCCTCGATCCGCGGAGACCGGCGATAGTGGAGCGCAGCGTCTGAAGCTGGCACAACATTTCATAGCGGTGATCTTCCGTGATGCCACGGACACCGCCGCCCTTGCTGGTTTCAAGTTGAAACTCCAGCTCTTGGGCCATCTGCAGAAGAAGATTTTTGATCATGGGGCGATTCCTCAGGTTGATGCCCCAAATGTACACCTCACGTACAAATGGCGTCAAGTGGAATTGTACGCCTCGTGCACAATTATTTGTACAGCAGCGCTTTGACGCTCGTTTTAAGGACTTGAGCTGCGGCCTGCAAAATCACTTGGTTGTAGGGTTCCAGGCCCCGTTCGATGCGGCCAAGCATGGAATAGCTGTGGCCGACTTCCAAGCCGTGAACCTTCAGGTATGCCCCGATTTGGTCCGCCAGATCGTGCTGCGAAAGCCCGCGGTGCTTCCGCCATACCAAGAGTCGGCAAGGCTCAAACGTCGGCTTGGCGCGTTTCGGGGCCTTTTTTCGTGTGGTTCCAGTCATGTACACATCATGCACAGACGAATTATCCACGTATACGTCACCCCGTGTACAATTTGGCTTGACGTCGATTGTACGCCCGATGTACAAATCAGGCATGACACATCTCGCAGAATTTATGGTTGACAAGGGTCTTTCCGATGAAGCGGTGGCCGACGCGATCGGTTGCTCGCGCGTCACAGTGAGCCGAATCCGGCGCCGGGTTGTCCGGCCCGATTGGTCCACGATCAGAAAACTCAAGGAGTTGTCCGCCGGCGTCGTCACCGCTGACGATTTTGAGGATGATCCCGTTGCAGCCAAGGAGCGGGCCCGCGCATGAGGCTTCGGAAACTGGATGATCTTCGCCATCTCTACCCCCTGCGCGATTTGGCGCAGGCTGGCGCGAATGATGGTTCAATGTCACGGGAAACATTTCCTTTTGTATCGTTAATGTTGCGTTTTGTTGGAGTGTGTCATGCGTCTTGTACCGGGGAAAGCCGCTAATCCGCCCACAGTAATCGGCGGACCCATTTCGACACACGCGGACAGAAGTGTCCGCAAGGTCATTCAGATCAGCAGAGCGCGGATCCAATTCCGCGATCTCGCGAGGTTTGCATGGCCCCACAAAACGGAGTTTTTCCTTGCCGAACTCACCGGGGCCGATCCCCGAACCTGCCGACGATGGCTCGCCGAGCACAACGAACCGCCGGCCGACGCCCTCGGCGTCGTCCTCTGCGAGATCATGCGGAGATTCCACCAGAGGGATTAAGCGCTGCATCTCCAAATGGCTGACGTCGGTCAACAAGGTCATGAAGGGCAACCCGCCCAAGCGGCCGCGGGCGCCGCGATGATCATCCTCCCCAATCCTTTCCTATCCGCGCTGGAGCCAGAAATGGCTGCGGATTCGGCTGCTTGCCCGAGCTTCACTGATCCCTCGGACCCGGCAGCCGACCCCTTCAACGACGAGCCGCTACCGCTGTTCCTGACCGATCCGGTGCCTGAAATGGATCGCGATCTCGAGGTGCTGCTGCGGATTATTTTCGGGATTTATGCATGATTCCTTCAATGGCCGACGCGAGGGACAGGTTCCACCAACATCGCAGAAATGCGACTGTGCTTCGGGGTGTTGGTTGGGAATTATCATTCGAAGAATGGTGGTCCGTTTGGAAAGAATCGGGACGATGGGAGCAGCGCGGCCGGGGAGTTGGCCTGTACTGCATGTGCCGCAAGGGCGACATTGGTCCCTATAAGATTGGGAATGTGTTTATCGGCGAATTCTCAGCGAACAGCAGGACAACGAAGAACAAAAAAACTGATCTGCCGATTGGGGTGCATCGCACTCGGAGCGGAAATTATCGAGCCTATTATTACGTTGATCGCAAACGATTCCGCCTTGGTACTTTCAAAACTCCCGAGCAGGCAGGCGCTGCATACCTAAATTTTGGGGATGCGCGATGAATATTCCAAATTATGCGGACCCCCCTTTTGCGTGCCCCCCGGATATCATTTTAGACTTACCTTCGCCCCCCAGCGTCAACCGGACGCGCAAGATCGATTGGGCGGCGTCGCGGGACGTCAAGGCGTGGCGCAACGTGGCAAACGCCTATGTGCTGCACGCCAAGACGCGCACAGTTCGGCCGCTGAAGCTCGTCAAGGTCAAGCGCTTTCAGCTTACCGTCGTGCTGTCCGAACATCACACCAATATCGACCTCGACAACGGCCTGAAGGCGCTGATCGACTATCTACGCAGGATCGAACTGATCGAGGACGATAGCCACAAGCACATGCGCCGGCTGGTGGTCGAGTGGGGCATCGCGCCGATGGGCTGCAGGGTCACCGTGAGGCCGTGCGAATGAGCAAGATCGCCACCATGCGGGAGGTGCTGGAACGCTCCGAGGAACGCGAGCGCAAGCGCACCATGAGGGCCGGTATGAAATACAACAAATGGTCCCGCGACGATCACGACAAGCTGGTGGCGCTGTACCCGATAGCCTCGAACGACGAGCTGCAGCGCGCGTTCCCGGGCCGGTCGCTGTCGTCGATCCTGAGCATGGCGAACAACCTGGGCGTGGTCCGGCCGCGGCGCCGGGACTGGAAATCGATCGCGGCCGCGCATGTGCCGACGGTGGTGATGCGATGAGCCAACCTACCCCG
>DAIQRF010000099.1:0-7540 GCA_036786505.1 Casimicrobiaceae bacterium
GCCGCCGTCTCGCACAGGCCGAGCAGCGCATCGAGCTTGGCGGCGGACACGCGCTTGTATTCGTCGCTGGCATCCGACATGTCGATGAGCCGCCGCTGCTGCACGACGTCGGCAAGACCATAGGCCATCCAGGCGTCGGCGGGCGCCCCGTCGCGACCGGCACGCCCCGTCTCCTGATAGTAGCCCTCGACGCTCTTGGGCAGGTCGAGGTGCGCGACAAAGCGCACGTCCGGCTTGTCGATGCCCATACCGAAGGCGATCGTCGCCACCATCACCAGGCCTTCCTCGCGTTGAAAGCGCGCCTGGTGCTCGGTGCGGGCCGGCGTGTCCATGCCGGCATGATAGGGCAGGGCGGACACACCCATGGACACGAGCCACGCCGCGGTCTCGTCGACCTTGCGCCGCGACAGGCAATACACGATGCCGGCTTCTCCTCGATGCTCGTCCTCGATGAAGCGCAGGAGCTGCGCGCGCGCGTCTTCCTTGTCGACAATGGTGTAGCGAATGTTCGGGCGATCGAAGCTGGAGGTGAACACGCGCGCGTCGGCAAGCCCGAGGCGGGCGATGATCTCGGCGCGCGTTTGCGGGTCGGCGGTTGCCGTCAGCGCGATGCGCGGGATTTGCGGATAGCGCTCATGCAGCAGCGACAACTGCAGATACTCGGGGCGGAAATCGTGGCCCCATTGCGACACGCAATGCGCTTCGTCGATCGCGAACAGTGCCAGCTGCGCGCGGTCCAGCAGGTCGAGGCAGCGCGAGGTGGTCAGCCGCTCCGGCGCGACGTACAGCAGGTCGAGCTCGCCGGCAAGCAGCGCGCGCTCCGTGGCCCGCGCCGCGTCGGCATCGAGTGTCGAGTTGAGGAACGCCGCGCGCACGCCCAGTTGGGTCAGCGCCGCGACCTGGTCCTGCATCAACGCAATCAGCGGCGAGACGACGATGCCGGTGCCCTGACGGACCAGCGAGGGAACCTGATAGCACAGCGACTTGCCGCCGCCGGTCGGCATGAGCACCAGCGCGTCGCCCCCGGCCACGACGTGGTCGACGACCGCGCCCTGCGCATTGCGGAACGCGGCGTAGCCAAAGGTATCGCGCAGCACCTCGATCGGACGAGGGAAGTTCCGGTGCATCGTGGCCAGTCAAGGTGAGGGACGGCTGCCGCTTCGACCGGCGAAGGCCAGGCGAAAAAATGCGGCAGCTTGATTTTCGCAGAATTCGGTCTTGCCGGACTTATCGCTTAAGTCATATCCGAACCGAGCCTCGAGGCCAATGGTCCTATGCTGCGATCGACTCGACAATGAAGACCTGCGAGGCCGTCGGAATCAAGCGCCGGAAGGCGAAGCCGGTCTCGGCCAGCAGGTCTCTGAACTCCGCCTCGCTGCGCTCTCGGGCGGTGCCGAACATGGCCATCATCTGGGTATCGAGCAGATAGAGGATGGGATCGCCGCGGGCCGGATCGGGCTCGAGAATCTGTTCACAGATCAGGAGGCGTGCGTCACTTTCCATCGCCGCCCGGCAATGCTTGAGAATGCGCCGGCAATCGTCATCGGACCAGTCGTGCAGCACGCGCATCAGCAGATAGATATCCGCGCCGCGCGGAACACGATCAAGAAAGCTGCCGCCCTCGGTCGCGATGCGGCCAGCCATCCGTGCGGCTTCGGGAATGGCCGCCACCACGTCATCACGGTCGAACACCAGACCACGCGGTCCCGGGAAGCGGCCGAGGATGCGGCGCAGCGCCTCGCCATTGCCGCCGCCGATATCGGCAATCAGCCCGGCGCCGGAAAAATCATAGGCATCGGCGAGGGCCTGGTGCCGGTCATCGGGGAAATGCGCCATGAACTCGTCGAAGATGCGAGCTTCGTCCGGATGCCGGCGCAGATAATCGAATCGGCCCATATTCCAGGCAGCCTGATGGGGTATCCCGTCCGCGAGTGCCACGTCCAGTTCGCCCCAGGCCTGCCACGAACCGGGTGCGGTCCAGAACCTTGCGCCATAATGCAGGCTTCCCGGCGTATCGGTGCGCAGAAGGAGCGACAACGATGAATGGGAGATGTCGCCCGATGCGGTGACGCGGAAAATGCCGAAGCTGGCGAGTGCGCGCAGGATACGGAGCAACGGCGTCGCATTCACCTTGCACTCCGCGGCGAGATCGGCGACGCGGCGACTTTCCTCGGCGGTGATGCGGTCGGCTAGCGTCAGATCGGCCACCACGCGGATCATGCGCGAAACCTGGAAGCCCCGGATCAACCGGTCGAGTGCCGTACGGTCCTGCTGGTTTCCTGCCGCGCCAGTCATGTCGAACCCCGCGTGAGCACCGACGCGACCTCCTCGGTGGAAAAATCCGCCGGCATGACGATCTCGAGCATCTCCAGATCGTCGCTGTGCGCCAGCTCGCGGTGCCGGATCGAAGGCGGCTGATAGACGCTGGATCCCGCCTCGAGCCGCACCGTGCCATGGCCTTCATAGTCGAATTCGATCCAACCCTTGAGCACGTACACGAATTGGAAAGTCGTGCCATGGAGGTGCGCGTGCCCGGCAAACGATGCGCCCGACGCCGCGCGAATCAGGTGCGCCACGACCTGCCCATTGGTCACCGTTGCGATGCCGAGGTCGCGGTACTCGAAAAACGAGCGCAGGCCGCGCTCGAAATGCGCGTCGCGCGCGTGGCTGACGGTGAATCCCTCGGCAGTCATCGTTTTTCGCTTCGCTTGTCGGCAATGCTCAGGGGAGCGGCGCATAGTTCAGGACGCATCTTAAGTTCCTTTTCGGATTTTCGGCTCAACGAACATGAAGCATATACCGAGGTCCTTTGTCTCCGGTAGTCTGCCGCCGATCCTATTTGTCTCTCGGGCCGGCCAGCGCCATTGCCTTTTGGTACGCCGGACGTGACTCGATGCGCTGCAGGTACGCGAGAATATTGGCGTAAGGCGCGAGGTCGTAGTTCAGGAAATGGCGCATGGTCGTAAAAGGGAAGGTCATCATGACGTCCGCCGCGGTGAATGCTGCTCCGGCAAAGTAAGTCGCTTGCGCGAGCTCCGCGTCGATGAAGGAAAGGGTCTGCTGCATCCGCTCCAACACGCGAGTCCGCACCGGGCTTGCATTGGCTTCCGGCACTCGGCCGATCACCAGTGCCAGGATCAGGAGCGACATCAAGCTTCCTTCGGCGAAATGAAACCAATAGATGTACCTCGCGTATTCCTCGGCCGCAGGCGCCACGGCGAGACGATCGCCTGCATAGCGGTGAACGATATAGTCGACGATGGCGCCTGACTCGGCCAGCACCGTGTCCCCGTCGCGGATTACCGGCGCCTTGCCGAGCGCGTGAATCTCCCTCAGCGCATCCGGGGCCGACCCGTTGGCGTTTCGCTGAAACAACTCCAGCTTGTATTCGAGACCGAGCTCCTCCATCAACCAGACGATGCGCTCGGACCGTGACGTGTCGAGATGATAGATCGTGATCATGCGTGTGCTCCCAAATGAGCTGATATCTGATCCGCTTGCGAAGTAGGATCTGAGACGACTTTACTAAAATCCTGGGCATCGTGCAGGATTCCCCATGACCATGCTCAATGTCGCGCCTTGCGGCGCCTGAAAAGCATTTCTAGCCCATATAATTTCGGTGTAAAATCAGCCGCCGCCACCTTCCGCCACTTCAAAAGCGACCCGATCATGAGACATCTGCACAATTCACTGCCAGTGCTGTTTGTCGGCGCCTTGCTCCTCGCCGGGTGCGCTGGTGCGCCAGAAACCAACAGCGGCGCAACCAAAGCCACACCGCCGCCGCAACCTTCTCGTCCCCAGCCGGCGGCGCAGCCTCGCCCGTCGCAACCGGAGCCTGGGGTCAACGTCGCCGGTATGACGGTCTTCGAGATGCAAGAACGCTTGAACGAGCTGGGTTACAAGCTTGGTGCCATCGATGGCGTGAGCGGGCCGCGAACGGTCGAGGCACTCAAGAAATTCCAGAGCGACAACAAGCTTCCCCCGACCGGCACCATAGACGCCGAAACGATCCGCAAGCTGCGAAACGCCAAATAACGCTGGTCGCAAGCGATACGATATGGCGCGTCAGCGCAGCGGCAAGCGCGGTGAAGCCCGCGAATGCAATGATCCGATGCCAGTAGGGCGAGAAACAGTCGGGACCCGCGTGCGATCCGTCGTGCGACGCCCAAGCGCGGACCGCCATTTGACCTGGCTTTTGGTCATTGTCGCCTTGCGTCCTACATGACTTTCGGGCAATCGCTGACAACCGCTCCGCTCGTTGAGCGTTAATATCTTCCTGAGCCTTGGGTCAGCGGGACAAAATCAGGAGGTACCTATGCAACTGACGTTGAAAACGTTATTGGGCGTGGCAGCGATTGGCTTCGCCACGCAAGCGGCGGCACAAGTCACATTTTACGAAGGTGAGGGCTTCCGCGGGCGTGCTTTTAGAGCCGACAAGACGATCTGGAATTTCGAGCGCTCCGGCTTCAACGACCGCGCCCGGTCGGCGGTCGTCGACCGCGGACGCTGGGAAGTGTGCGAGGACGCCCGATTCGAAGGGCGCTGCACGGTCCTGCGACCGGGGAGTTATGAGTCGCTTGCCGGGATGGGGATGGACAAGCGGATTTCCTCGGTGCGGCCGGTCAACCGGGTGGCGTACGAGAATGAGGCGCCTCCACCGGTTGCGGCACCCGTCTATGAGTATCGGCAACGCCCCAGCGAACGGCTTTACCAGGCGCCCGTCACTTCGGTGCACGCGGTGGTTGGCCCACCCGAGCAGCGCTGCTGGGTCGAGCGCGAGCGGGTGGTCGACGATCGGGGCGGTGCCAATGTTCCAGGTGCGATCGTCGGTGCGATCATCGGCGGCGTTCTTGGTCACCAGGTCGGAGGTGGACGCGGCAGGGACGTCGCCACTGCCGGCGGCGCCGTCGCCGGAGCGGCAATCGGCGCCAATGCGGGTGGAGGCGGTTCCAGCATGTACAGCCAGAACGTTCAGCGCTGCACGAACGTCCCGAGTCAAGGCCCACCGGACTACTGGGACGTCACCTACAATTTCCGGGGCATAGAACATCGCGTTCAAATGAGCGGGCCGCCGGGGCGGACAGTTACCGTCAACAGCAACGGTGAACCGCGCGGTTAGTACAAATGGGGTCAGGTTAACATTTCGATCGAAGCGTCGCGGGCCCGTTGGCGCAACTGCAGCGTCTCGATTGGACGCACGTGGCTAAGCGGTCGCCTGTCGCGACGATATCGGGCCGGTATCCCCAGCCGCGATCCGCACGGCTCGCAGAAATATTAACCCGACCCCATTTCGCGTAGCTTACGCCGCACCGCTCGAGGGATCGGGAGGGCAGACCACCCTTCGCACCGCACCGTTTCCGGTCGGCGAACCTCGAGCTGGATCGAGAGTGGCTGCTACGTCACGTTCGTGCGCCTACCAAGGCAACCCATTCAAATCCGGCGCATGCGCCGATTGCTCGGGCAACCCGCCCGCCATGTGCATCACCGCCATGACCATGACGCCCGCGCACCCGCCTCCGATAAATGCTGCCAACACCCACCAGAAAGAAACCATCGAGTCATCCACTTCTTTCTTGCCAGGAAAATCGCGCCCCGGCTGCGCTGCCCGATTCGTCCCACAACGTGGGCCGATCGAATTCGTTGTTGTTGACAATCTGTTTCACGGTGCTTAAAAAAGGTCCGGCGTCGGCCAGACCTTGCTATCGCGGAATGTTGCATCGGCCGCACGGCGTCGTCTCCTAATTGCAACTCAGCGCATTTCGTTTGTTTGGCGAAAACATGGATTAGGCAACGTTTCGCCAATCGTCGAACTGCTTAATCGCGTGGCCCCTTGCAAAGTCCCAATAAGCGCAGTTAGTAAGAAATGATCGCTCTCGAAAATTCGCCGTTAGCTCCACAAATAGCTGAAAGTTCGCAGCACAAAAAAATCGTGGTGCCGCCATTACAACCTGGTCAAGAACGCTGATATTTGATGATAGGGCCTGCACCCACTTTTTTGCATCAACGCGTTCGCGCGCAGTCAGCGCGGCGGGATCGGTAGCGCGGTAGCGCTCGAACCCAGACAATATGTTCACGCGAGGGGCATCGATATCTTCACGAATCGCTATGAGGCCATCAAGCGCACCGATGTTCTCGTCGATGTAAAGCGATTCATTTTCCGGCACTCTGGATCCGGTCATCCGACGCAGTTCTCTCTCGTCAGGGCTTGCCAATCGCTGTCGCGTTATTTGTGTCTCGCCGCGGCGCGCCATTTTCATGAGCCGTTCGTAAATTGTTCTTGGCAACGATCGGGCGAGTCCGAGTCTTGCCCGCGCAACCCATTTCAAACCGTGCGGGTTCCGATCGTAAAGTTCCCGGAGATGCAATTTTACGGCGTATTCTTGCGCAAGCGCGTTTGCTATCTGGCCGCTAGTTGCAATGAATCGTTGACGGGCGTAATAGCGCTTTGCGTGCTCGCCATATACAAGTTCCCAGCGACGCTTCCCGCATATATGACCGACGAGAAACGCCAGACCAGAGCGGGATAAAGCAACGAAACCATTCTTATGCCGCGTTTGGCAGTCTGCTAGAGCACATGGCTCGGCCTGCCTAAAGCTGTAGTCCCCGATGAATTTTTCGACCTCGCTAGAGTCGATTTCAATGCGTGGGACCCAATTGAAGGACGCCTTAATTTCGTCGAGATTCGCAAACCGTCGCGGTTCTAATGCCATGGCAATCTGAAGTCAGTGAGGAACCTTGATGCCTGTTGGTTCGAACATTCAATCCCAGCTCAACGCGCCACCGGTCTGATACTCGATCACCCGCGTCTCGAAAAAGTTCTTCTCCTTCTTGAGATCGATCATCTCCGCCATCCACGGGAACGGGTTATCCGCCTTGTCGAACAGCGCATCGACGCCGATCTGCTGGCAACGGCGGTTGGCGATGAAGCGCAGATATTCCTTGAACATCGTCGCGTTCAATCCCAGCACGCCGCGCGGCATGGTGTCCTCGGCGTAGGCGTACTCGAGGTCGACGCCCTTTTTCATCAGCGCGCGGATTTCCTCGCGGAATTCCGGCGTCCACAGGTGCGGGTTTTCCATCTTGATGGTGTTGACCAGGTCGATGCCGAAATTGCAGTGCATGCTCTCGTCGCGCAGGATGTACTGGTACTGCTCGCTCGATCCCATCATCTTGTTCTGCCGGCCCATCGCCAGGATCTGCACGAAGCCGACGTAGAAGAACAGCCCTTCCATGATGCACGAGAAAACGATCAGGCTCTTCAGGAGCTGCTGGTCGTTCTCCATGGTGCCGGTCTTGAATGCGGGGTCGGTCAGCACCTCGATGAACGGAATCAGGAATTCGTCCTTGTCGCGAATCGACTTGATCTCGTGATAGGCGTTGAAGATCTCGGCTTCGTTCAAGCCCAGGCTCTCGACGATGTACTGGTAGGCATGGGTGTGGATCGCCTCCTCGAACGCCTGGCGGAGGAGATATTGCCGGCACTCCGGCGCGGTGATGTGGCGATAGGTGCCGAGCACGATGTTGTTGGCGGCGAGCGAAT
>DAIQRF010000100.1:0-7523 GCA_036786505.1 Casimicrobiaceae bacterium
CGCCGGACTGGGCGTCAGCCGCGGCCGCTTGCCCGGCGCGACCGACGACGCATGCGCCGGGTCAGCCCAGCTCTGCGATCCGCGCGACGATGGACACAGGCCCGTGCCGGGGATGACCGGCGTATCGTACGATGGATCGCTGGGCGTAGCCGAGAACACGTTGCCGTCCTTGTCCATCACGCAGACGTACGACGTGTCATGCGCGCCCACCGCCGCGGAATCCATGCTCGGCACCGGCGCGCGGCGACTGGCAAAACCGGAGATCTCGCCATACGGCGGCATTTCCGGCCAGGCGCGGTCGGGGTGGATCATGGCGCGACGCGTTTCCGCATAGGCATCGGACAAAAGCGTCTCGATCGGCACGTTCACGAAACGCGGATCGCCGTAGTAGCGTTCGCGGTCGGCGAAGGCCAGCTTGATTGCCTCGGTCACCACGTGCGCATAGTCGAGCGAGTTGTGACCCATGCCCTTGAGGTCGATGCCGTTCAGCACGCCGAGCATCTGCGGCAACACCGGACCCTGGCACCACGCACCGCAGGAATACATGTCGATCCCCGCGAAGCCCGCCTTCACCGGCGCCTCGATGGCAACGCGAAACTCGTCCAGATCCTGCGCGGTCATCAGGCCGCCGTTGGCCTTGTGATAGGCGACGATGGCGCGCGCGATATCGCCACGATAAAAAGCATCGCGCGCCGCTTTCAGTCCGGCCGCGCGACCTTTCGTGGCCACCGACTTCTCCTGATCAGCCATGTACTGCAGGGTGCGGCTTAAGTCGGACTGGACGAAGATTTCACCGCGACGCGGCGGCTGCCCGTTCGGCAGATAGACCGCTGCGCTCGACGGCCAACGCGCGTAGTCCGCGGCATGCATCGCGATCATGTCCGACATCAGCCCGTACATGGGAAAGCCAGCGCTCGCGAAGCGGATCGCCGCCGCGGCGCAATCGCCGAAACTCATCGTTCCGTAGTTTTCCAGCGCCGTGATCCAGGCGTCGGGCGCGGCCGGGATCACGGTGCGCAGAATGCCTTCCGGGATTTTGCCGCCGTGCCGCTTCTGGAAAAAATCCGGAGTCACGGCGCGCGGCCATGGGCCCAGGCCGCTGATGGTCAATACGTCGCGCTGGTCCGCGCGATAGATCATGATCGGCGCCACGCCGGCGACGTTCACCAGGTCGCTTTGCAAAACGCCCAGCGCGATGCCCGCCGCAACGCCGGCATCTACGGCATTGCCGCCGGATTCAAGCGTGGCGAACGCGGCATGCGCGGCGCCGTAATGTCCGGCGACGGCCATGTGACGAGTTCCAAGCAGGAGCGGGCGCAGGCTCTCGATGCCGGCAACGAGCAGGGATTGAGAAATGGAATCGCTGGGCATCGTTGGTTTTGCTTCGTGTGTGCTCCGGACTTGTCCCTATACCTTATCTGCCGCCTGCTTGGCACCTATTGAGCATTACGACGTGCGTGACGCCCGGATACTCAAAATCGTCGTTCCCGCGCAAGCGGGAATCCAGTGTCTTTTGACGGACGCCGCTGGGTCCCCGCTGAAGCCTTCCCTCAAATGCTTGAATCGGGGGCGGGGACGACGAGAGTTTTGCGGAAGCTGTCGCCCGTTTCAGTAATCCTTAAGAAATTGACACCATAGTTGGGACGTTACTCGACACCTCCGCCTTCAGTTGCGGACGCGTCGCAAGCGCACGATCGATGACGGCCGTCGCTTCGCGCAACTCCTCGCCTTGCAGCGGCAATCGCGGCGGCCTGACACGGTCGCTTCCCATGCCAACCCGCTGCTGCGCCAATTTGATCAACTGCACGAACTTCACCACCGTGTCCATGCGCAGCAACGGCAGAAACCACTGGTAGAGCGAGAACGCCTCTGCCTTTCGTCCTTCGCTCGCATACCGGTAAAGCGCCACCGATTCGGCGGGGAACGCGTTGACAAGCCCAGCGATCCACCCGATCGCCCCTGCATCGATGGCTTCGACGACGACGTCGTCGACACCGACCAGAATCTGCACGCGCGCGCCAGGCAGCGCACGAATTGCCATCACTCGTCGAAGGTCGGCACTCGATTCCTTGACGGCATGCAGGTTGGGAAGCTCGCCGGCGAGCTCGAGGATGTGCTGCGGCAGGAAATCGGTCTTGTATGCGACCGGGTTGTTGTAGAGCATGCAGGGAAGATCGGTCGCGGCAATCACCGCGCGGACGTGCGCTTTCATTTCGCGCCAATCGGTGCTGTAGACATACGGTGGCAGCACCATCAGAGCGCTGCAGCCAATCGCTTTCGCGTCCTGCGCGAGCTTCACCGCCTCGACCGTGGAAAGCGCCGCAATGCCCGGGATGACAGGCACCCGATCACCTACCGCTTTGACACATGTCTCCATGACCTTGCGCTTTTCGGCGGGGTTCAACGTGGCCGATTCTCCGATCGAGCCAATCGGAACCAGACCCACCGAACCTTCGTCGACGAGCCAGCGCGAATGCTTCGCCAGGAAGCCCTCGTCGACGGTGAAGTCGGCATTGAACGGCGTGGTAATGGCCGGAATGACGCCTTTCCAGTTCACTTTCATCGCTTGTTCCTCGCGTTCAACCTTTTTTGTTACGCATAGCGGTCGGGACTGAGCCCTTCCATGCTGCACGAAAGCGGCTCGTCGGACAGCATTTCGGCCATCAGCTTGCCGGTAATCGGTCCGAGACTGATGCCCATCATCGCATGGCCGGTGGCAACCGAAAGATTGGCAAATCGCGACACTCGGCCGACATAGGGCAGGCCATCGGGCGAGCATGGGCGCAGGCCCGAGCGCACGGTCGCCTGCTGCAACTGCGCCGGCGTGACGTCCGGAAAATATCCTGCGACCGCGTTGACGATCCCTCGCACGCGCGCGGCATCGATTCTCTCGTCGATTCCAGTCAGCTCCATCGTCCCGGCGAAGCGCAGCGAGCCGCCCATCGGCGTCACCGCAACGCGCGCTTCACTCAACATGACGCAGACCCGCGGCAACGACGCAGGGTTCTGCATGGTCAGGCTGTATCCCTTACCCGCTTGCAGCGGAATCCTGATGCCGAGATCGCGCACGATATTCTGCGACCAGATTCCGGCACAGACGACGTATTCGTCGGCGATGAGTTCCGCGCCATCGGCGCGGTTGGTGTGCACCGCCTCGATCCGATCTCCCGTCGAGCGCCAGCCGCCCACGCCGGTATCGTACGACACTTGAACGCCCGCCCGCTCGACCTCGCGCGCAAGCACTGCCATCAGTCGTCCGGGCGTCAGATGACAGTCCACGGGAAAGTACACCGAGCCGGCAATCGCCATGCGAAGGTTCGGCTCGAGCTCG
Organism: Casimicrobiaceae bacterium; assembly: GCA_036786505.1. Classification (GTDB taxonomy): domain Bacteria; phylum Pseudomonadota; class Gammaproteobacteria; order Burkholderiales; family Casimicrobiaceae; genus PALSA-1003. Next base: position 3,332 of record DAIQRF010000100.1, read on the forward strand.
GCGGTCGCCGACGGCGTCAGCACCTCGGCGGAAATGCCGAGCCGCCGTGCGTACTCGGCCGCTTTCGTCTCCTCCGCGAGGCCGTGCTCGGTGTTGCACAGCATCAGCAGACCGCGCTCGATCAGATTGAAATCGTTGTTCCAAAGCGTAGCCCATTCCCGGTAGCAATCGCGGCTGGCAAGGTGCAGATCGCGAAGAACCGGCGCCGTGCGATCGACGTGAGCCTGCGTCGCCGCCCGATGGAACTTCCAGCCCCAGGCCAGGAGATCGGTGCTGAAGCGCGGCTTGACGTAGAACGGGCTCTCGGGATTCCACATCCACCGCAATCCGAGTTGCACCATGCCGGGACTGGCCAAAGGAACGATGTGGCTGGGGACGAGCATGCCGGCATTGACGAAGGAACAGCCGTCGCGGTTCGGGCCTCCGCGCTCGATGAGCGTGACACGATGCCCCTTGCGCGAACAGTAATAGGCGATGCAAAGCCCAACGATACCGCCGCCGACGATGAGCACATGTTTGCTCACCCGCGTTGCCTAAGTTAGTTGAGGCCCCAGCACAACGGGTCCGCGTCGTCGAAGATCAGCGTCGCCTCATTGGTGACGTATGCCGCCCCGGTGATGTGAGGCAGCACCCGGTCGCGATGATTTTCGTCGACGGTGAAAGTCGCCTCGAACAGGGTGCCGATCACGCTCTCCTGCCGCCAGACTTCGCCCGGCTGCAATTTCCCGTCGGCAAAAAGACACGCCAGCTTGGCGCTGGTGCCGGTGCCACAAGGCGAGCGGTCGTAGGCCAGGCCCGGGCAAAGCACGAAATTGCGGCCGTGCGCCTCCGGTTGGGACGCAGGCCCGAAAACTTCGATGTGGTCGATCTCCGCGCCATTCGCGCCACGAACGCCGGTTGCTTTCAGCGTTTGACGCACCTGACAGGCGAAGCGGGTGAGTGCGGCGGTGTCGTCCGCGGCCACGGGAAGCCCGCGCGCTTCGACCAGGAAGAACCAGTTGCCTCCCCACGCGACGTCCCCGATGACCTCGCCGTATCCCGCAACGTCGAGCTTCACTCCCGAGGCGAAGCGATAGCTCTGCACATTGCTCACGGTCACGCGGGCGCGATCGTGCAGCCTCGCCGTCACGATGCCCACGGGGGTTTCGATGCGATGGGTGCCGATGCTGATCCTGCCCAGGTGCGCGAGCGTGACGACGAGCCCCATGGTCCCGTGGCCACACATGCCGATGGTTCCTACGTTGTTGAAGAAAATCACCCCGGCCGCGCAGCTTGCATCGTCAGGCTCGCACAGCAGCGCCCCGACCAGGACATCCGATCCTCTGGGCTCGTTGACGATACCCGATCGATAGTGATCGTAGTCCGCCCGGAAGCGCTCGAGACGTTTCGCGACGCTGCCGCCGCCGAGGTTCGGCCCCCCTTCGATCACCACGCGTGTCGGCTCGCCCGCGGTGTGAGAGTCGACAACCCGTACCTGCTTCACACTCATTGCCCTAAGCCCTCCATTGATCTTTACGCATCGCACTGCTCAGATGGATCAGATTCGATACAATATCCTACCTCGGTCGGACAGCCGCGGGTGCTTGCGTCAGGCAAACGCAGTCAGGCGTCCACCTATTGGCATTGTTGAGCATTGCGAAAGTGCATGACGCTCGGATCCCTTATATCGTCATTCCCGCGAAAGCGGGAATCCAGTGTCTTTTTGGCGAACGCCACTGGATCCCCGCTTTCGCGGGGACGACGCAAGTTGTGGAAGTTGTAACCCCATTTCGGTATTCCACAGTAATGCGGAGCGTTAGCGGAGATCGACAATGGCAGCGTACCTTTTCCATGGCGGAAAATTTCTTGTTAGCGCCTTAGGGGACAGACCACGGTTTATTGGTGGCTTGCACGGTTGGCCGTCCGGCAAAACAAGGCGAGCTTCGCGCTAGTCGCGCACCGCCGTGAAACCGTGGTCTGTCCCATATTACTTCCCGGAACTATTTCACCATGCTGCGCGCGCGCGCAAGTACCGCGTGCAGAAGCACATTGGCGCCCGCCTCGAGATGCTCGGGACGGGCGTCCTCGATCTCGTTGTGACTGATGCCGTCCTTGCAAGGCACGAAGATCATGGAGGTCGGCGCAACTCGCGCGACATAGATCGCATCGTGGCCCGCGCCGCTCACCATCTCGCGGTGTGGATAGCCGAGCCCTTGCGTCGCGCTTCGCACCGCATCGACGCAGGCGGCGTCGAAACGCGACGCCTGGAATTGGTCGACCTGGCGCAATTCGCATTCGAGTCGCAGCTCGTGAGCGATCGCCGCGGACGCAGCGCGAAGCTCGCCGTCCATTGCCGCGAGCGCGTCGTCGTCGGGATGGCGCATATCGACGGTCATCGCGACGCGCCCGGGGATGACATTGCGCGAATTCGGGCTGACCTGCATGAAGCCGACCGTGGCGCGGCCGTCGGGCGCATGGCGGAGTGCCAGGGCATGGACCGCCTCGACGAATCGCGACGCGCCTCGCAGCGCGTCGTGGCGCGCTTCCATCGGTGTCGGGCCGGCATGCGCGTCCTGCCCCGTCCACACGCAGTCGTACCAGCGCAGACCCAGGGCGCCGGTCACTACGCCGATGGTCTTGTCCTCGCGCTCGAGCACCGGTCCCTGCTCGATGTGCGCCTCGAAATACGCGTCGAGCGCGCGCTTGCCGACCGGTGCGCTGCCGGCATAACCGATGCTGTCGAGCGCTTCGCCAAACGAAACGCCATCGACGTCGCGCTGTTGCAGCAAGTGTTCGAGCGTGAACACGCCGGCAAACGCGCCGGAGCCACCCATCACCGGCACGAAGCGGCTTCCTTCCTCGTTGGTCCATATTGCAACGCCGACCGGTTTGTCGGTCGCGACATTCGCATCGTTGAGCGTTCGCAGCACTTCCAATCCGGCGAGCACGCCGTAGTTGCCGTCGAATTTGCCGCCGGAAGGCTGCGTATCGATATGGCTTCCGGTCAGCACGACGCGTGCCCCGGGATCGCGTCCTGGCCGCGTCGCGAAGATGTTGCCTGCGCCGTCGATCTCGACGCGGCTGCCGGTTTCGCGCAGCCAGCCGACAACGAGATCGCGTCCCTGCCGGTCGACATCGGTAAGGGCAAGACGACGAACACCTCCCTTAGGCGTGGCGCCGATTTCGGCCAGTTCCATGAGCGAGCGCCAAAGGCGTTGGCCATCGACTCGAAGCGAGCCCGTCGCGCCAGCGGAATTAGGACGCATATTAGATGTCGTATTCATCGGCCCTTTTGTTGAGTTTCTGGTAAGCATTTAAGTTCTCGTCTTCCCCGCCCCCGATTCAAGCATTCGAGGGCAGGCTTCAGCGGGGACCCAGTGACTTTCGGCCAAAACGTCACTGGATTCCCGCGGGAATGACCCCTTGCTGTCGTCCAAGCGTTAACAATCGAGTTCGGTTGCTTGGCCGCCGAGCCGCGCATGTATCCATTCCGCAGCCATGAGCGTCGCACGATCGGCCCCGACAGCGCCCACCACCGTGACGCCGACAGGCAATCCTTGCGGGGCGTGCGCGACAGGCACATGCACGACGGGCACGTGCAACAGCGTCCATATCCGGTTGAACAGCGGATCGCCGGTGGCGGCGATCCCCGCAGGCGCGTAGCCCACGGTGCTGGGCGCAACCAGTACGTCGAACTCGCTGAAGACCTCCGGAAGCATCGCGCGGCACGTCCGAGTCAACGACCGCGCGGCGTCGTATTGCTGCGGCGACACCGCGAGGCCGGCGTCGATCATCCTGGTCAGGTCCGAGCTTAAGTCGTTGCGGTGCACGAGGTTTTCGTGCGACAGGGATTTCGCGACTTCGGCCACCATGATCGCCGTCTGCGCCTCCGCCAGGCCGGCAAACGGCGGTGGCAGCGTCACGTCCCGAACGCTCGCGCCGGCGGCACGCAGCCGCTCCCCCGCGTCCTCGAACACCGCGACCGTTTCGGGCTGCGCGCGATTCCATTCGTAGGTCCTGCACATGCCGATCCGCGGAACATCTGCCGTGGGCCCCTCGATCAGGAACTCGCGCCGGTCGGTGAGCGCGGCCACGAACAGCGCGACATCGGGCACGCTGCGGGCGAGCACGCCGATGGTGTCCAGCGTATCGGAAATCATCTTGACGCCGACGCGAGTCACCATGCCGAAGGTCGGCTTGTATCCGACTACGC
>DAIQRF010000101.1:0-7518 GCA_036786505.1 Casimicrobiaceae bacterium
AGGAGCAGCTTCCTAAAGTGGAACTTTCTCATTCATGGTCATCGCCAGTACACCTGTCTACGATACGAAGCGCCCGAGTCGCACTGCGGTCTCTCCGCGCTTTGGCTTGCGGGTGGGCATGATCAACACGCAATGGTCGTGCGGGGTGCGAATCTCGGTGCCGGCGTCCATGGCATAGACGGTCCCGGCGCGCCGGATCACCTGCAGACCGTGCACGGGTTGGGTGAAGCGAAACGCGTCGCTGGCTATCGTCAACGTTGATGTTACCTCGACGATACGTTGAGGCGGCGGCGTCTCCTCGTCCAGATGCTGCTCGGCCAAGCCACGATCGAGCATCCCGAAGTGGTCGAGAAACCGGAGCAGCGACTGCCGCGCAACCCGCGGCGCCGCGGCCTCCCAATGTTGGCCGCATTCGACCAGCAGCGCGCTGCGCGCGTCCTGAGGATCGTCAAAGAACGCGTAATCGCGCAGCCGCCGCCCGGCAACGTGGCCGCTGTCGATCACGATGTGCTGCGGCACTCTGATCGCCTTGGCGAGTTCCACGCCTTTTCGCTGGCGGCCTGCCATCGCGAGCGGAAGGCAGGGTTCCGACATCGAGTGCAGATCGAGCAGATGATCGACGCGGTCGACGATCGGCCTGAGCTCGCGAGCGCGCGCAAGTTCGGCGCTCCGGCGCGGGCCGTCCAGCACCTCGCGTGTCCACAAACGGTTAAAGTCCTCGTCCACACAGCGCGACGCAAACGGATCGGCACGGTCGAAGCCAAGATATGCGGCGACGTTGGCGAAGACCAGCGTCAAAGTACCCCGCGCAGGCCGGATCTCTTCGCGAAGAAGCCAATCGATGGCGATGGCGCCACAGACCTCGTTGCCGTGAGTCAGCGCCTGAATAAGGATATGCGGTCCGGGGTGCTCGCTGGCGAACGTCCACACATGCGGCGTACCGTCATTGCCTCCGGCATAGGGCGCGAGATCGGGAAATGCGATCTCGATTGGAGGATTGGGCGCCGGCGCGCGCTGGGATGGGTCGCGAACGATTTCGCTCACGGTCCACTGGTACAGATTTGATCGGCGAGGCGGCGCATGAACGCTTCGCACAGCGCAAGCTGGTCGAGCGCAACCCATTCGTTGGGCTGATGCGCCTGCTCGATGTGGCCGGGCCCGCAGATGATCGCGGCGATTCCTGCGTCGTGGAACAACGACGCTTCGGTGCCGAATGAAACTTTGCCGTAGTCGTGCGTGCCGCTGCACGACCGGCCAAGCTCGGCAATTTCGTTTCCTCCGTGCGTATCGAAACCGGGCAGCGCCGACAGAGCGTCGAACTCGATGTGCGTGTGCGGGTCGACGGCGTGCATTTCCGGCAACAGTGTGGCCGCAAAACGCCTGACCTCGACCAGCAACTCTTCCGGGTCGTCGAACGGAAGGTGGCGAAATTCAAAGTCGAAGACGCAGTCGCGGGGAACGATGTTCAGCGCCGTACCGCCGCGGATCACGCCGGTATGGACCGTCGTGAACGGGACGTCGTACGCCGAATCGAACCGCCCGCGCTCGCTAAACCGCCGCGCCATCTGCGTGAGCAGCGTCACGATTTCGCATGCGACCTGGATGGCGTTGACGCCGCGCGGCGTCAGAGACGAGTGCGCTTCGTGGCCGCGGACGCGGCAGCGGTAGCTCCTTTTTCCCTTGTGCGCGACCACCGGCCGCATTCCGGTAGGCTCGCCCACGATACAGCCGGCCGGCTGAATTCCGCGCTGGCCGAGGTCCGCGAGCAGCCGCCGCACGCCGAGGCACCCGACCTCTTCGTCGTACGAGAGCGCGAAGTGCAGCGGTCGCTTGAGACCGCGACGCAGAAACTCGGGAACCAGCGCGAGCCCGGTCGCCGAAAAGCTTTTCATGTCGGTGACGCCGCGGCCATAGAGCTTGTCGTCCTTGACCGTCGCGACGAAAGGGTCGGTATCCCATGGCTGGCCATCGACCGGGACGACGTCGGTATGGCCCGAGAGAACGATACCGCGCTCTTTGACGTTGCCGTCGCTGGCAGGAAGCGTCGCGAACAAATTTGCCTTGCGCCTGTCGTCGTCGAATGTCAGTTGCGAATCGATGCCGTGGCCCGCAAGGTAGTCGCGGACCCAATCGATCAGCGCCATGTTCGAATCGCGGCTGGTCGTATCGAACGCCACCAGCGTTCGGATCAGCTCCATGGCGGCGAGTTGTGGCCGGACGGCAGACGAAGACGCGGGCGCGTTCATGATATGGAACTCGAGGACTTTCAGTGAGACAGGATAGAAAGCGGCGCAGCCGGTGTCAATGCCAATAGCTAGCGAAGGTCCAACTGCGGGACGACTTTCTTCCGCCTACTCGTGCGCGACAACGCGTGCGGCGTCGCTAACGGTTTCGGAGGGAAAAGACGATGCGAATGGCCAATCTCGTCCTCGCTGTCTCTTTTGCAATGCTGCGCTGCCTTGCGCAAGCAAGCGATTTGCCCATCGAGGAAATCAAGCTCCCGCCCGGATTCAAGATCGAGGTCCTGGCGCGCATCGACGACGCGCGGGAGATGGCGCTCGGCGCCAAGGGCACATTGTTCGTCGGGTCGATGCAAGCGGGCAAAGTGTATGCGGTACAACTGAAGCCGCCCGATCCGCCGGCGGTCACGGTGATCGCCAGTGGCCTGAAAATGCCGGTCGGGGTGGCATTTTACCGAGGGGCGCTGTACGTGTCCGCGGTCGACCGGATCCTGCGCCTCGACAATATCGAGGACCATATCGCCGATCCGCCGAAGCCGGTCGTGGTCACTGACCACTTCCCGAAAGATACGCATCACGGCTGGAAATTCATTGCCTTTGGACCCGACGGAAAGCTGTATGTCCCGGTCGGCGCGCCGTGCAACATCTGTGAGCCTGATTTCGAGCGCTACGCCAATATCCAGCGCATGAACGCCGACGGCTCGGGACGCGAGATTTACGCGCGCGGGCTTCGCAACTCGGTGGGTTTCGACTGGGACCCACGGAGCAAGGAGCTCTGGTTCACCAACAACGGTCGCGACAAGCTCGGCGACGACGCGCCTCCCGACACGCTGCACCACGCGCCCCGGCCAGGGCTCAACTTCGGCTATCCGTATTGCCACGGCGGCACGATTGCTGACCCGGAATTCGGAAACAAGCACAGGTGTGAAGAGTTCACGCCACCGGCGCAGAATCTAGGGCCGCACGTTGCCTCGCTCGGTATGCGCTTTTACACCGGGACCCAGTTTCCTGTCCGCTATCGCGATCAGATCTTCATCGCCGAGCACGGCTCATGGAACCGCAGCAAGAAGATCGGCTACCGGATCACGCTGGTTCGTGTCGAGGGAAACCAGCCGGTCGCGTACGAGCCATTCGCGACCGGCTGGTTGCAGGGTGAGAGGGCGTGGGGCCGCCCGGTGGATGTACTGGTGATGCCCGACGGCGCGCTGCTCGTCTCCGACGACTACGCCGGAGCGATCTACCGCATCACCTACCGTGGTTAGCGGTGCCGGTAGTGCGCGTGAAAATACGGCCGATAGTACGGCCGATAGTACGGGCGGCCGTACACGATGCGTGGGCGGTAGTAGACCGGAGCAGCGGCGTAGACGACCGGAGCGTCGTAGTAGGCCACCTCCGGCGCGTAGGCGACCGGAGCGTCGTAGTAGGCCACCTCCGGCGCGTAGGCGACCGGCGGCGCGTAATAGCCACGGTTGGCATAATTCACGGCAAAGCCTGGCAGGCCAATCGATACGCTGAAGGCGTCTCTGGCCGATGCGGTCGAGGCGACGGTGGCGCCGCCGGCCAACAGCAACCCCGCGGCAGCGATCGTTGCAATGCGATGTTTCATAACAACCTCCTGCATAGTCGCGAAGGGAACGACACCTATCCAACGCTTCATAGACAGCCGACGTTGACAACAAGTTTCCGCGTTAGAACAGTCGGTTACAATCAGCTACGTTTCGGCTATGCTGGCTGTGTTCAGCGAGCCGCTTCCGATCACCGATCGACGGAGAATCCCATGGGCCTGGACAGCGACCGCGACCAGTCGCCGTTTGTTTCCGACAAGGCGGGTCGGCCGCTGGCGAAGAATCCACTCAAGGATCCGCGGGTACGGAAGGCATTGTCCAAGGCGATCAACAGAACGGCGATTGTCGACAAGGTCATGGAGGGCGAGAATACGCTGGCGCACAAGTTCCGGCCGGCAGCGGGCAAATGAGTACGCAACCTCGCATCCAGGCAAGAAGGCAAGTGATAGCGCAGGCGCGCCCGCCAATGGACGATGCCGCGGCGGCTCTCGAGCGGGCAGGGCAAACGCCTTGAGGCTTGCAAACAAGATCGCTCTGGTGACCGGCGCCGCATCGGGGTTCGGAAAAGGTATCGCCGATCGGTTCTCTCGCGAAGGCGCGGCGCTGCTGGTGAACGACATCGACCAGGCTGGTGCCGAGCGCGTCGCTGCCGCGATCAATCTCGACGGCGGCCGCGCCGTCAGTTGCGCGGGCGACGTGTCCCGGGATGCGGACGTCGCGGCGCTCATCCGCTGCGCGCAAGACACTTATGGCCGCATCGACATCGTCGTCAACAATGCCGGAACGACGCACCGCAACCAGCCGATGCTCGACGTCAGCGAAGCGGAGTTCGACCGGATCTATGCGGTCAACGTCAAGAGTCTGTTTCTGACCGCCAAGCACGCGGTGCCGGTGCTTCGCAAGCAGGGTGGCGGAGTGTTCATCACCATTGCCTCGACCGCCGGCGTGCGGCCCCGGCCGGGACTCACTTGGTACAACGGCAGCAAGGGCGCGGCGATCGTCACCAGTCGCTCGATGGCGGCGGAGCTGGCGGTGGACCGGATCCGGGTTAACGTCATCAATCCGGTTGCGGGCGAGACCGGCATGTTGGCGCGGTTCATGGGCGAAGATACGCCGGAAATGCGTGCCAAATTCATCGCGTCGATTCCGCTCGGCCGCTTGTCGCTGCCCAGCGACATCGCGAGCGCAGCGGTTTTTCTGGCGTCGGACGAGGCGGCATTCATCACCGGCGCATGCCTGGAGGTGGACGGCGGCCGCTGCGTGTAGTCGCGCACGGCCCGGCGGTCGGGCTCGCGGTCGAGTCGTCGGCGCATGTTGCACGCGCCGCTTCGCTCCGGCACACTACCCGCCGCGAACGATCAAGCGCTCCAGCTCGGCGACGATCGGCGTCGTCGCATCGATGCCCTTTCGCTTGACCATCGCCTTGGCGAAGTCCGGCAGCAGATCGTGCAGATCGCGCAGATTGCTGGCGCGTTGCAAGCGCATCATCAGCATGTACCCTCTAAAACCGAGGTGCTCGTTGATGGCATTGCTGAGCTGCTGCTGCGCGTCGAGAAATCGCTGAACTTCGCTTTCGCTGCGCGGCGCGGATGCCGCCCCGGATTCCGCCGCGGAAGGCGCGCTGAAGCGCTTGGCGATCAGTCCGGCACTTTCGAGGGTCGCGAGCGCGGCGACATCGACGCGCAATGCCCGAGCTCGCTCGAGCACCTCGGCCACCGTTCGATTGCCGTCGATCATGATCAGCAGGCTGCGCAAGGCGACCGGAAGGTTGCGCTGACGCTCCTTGAGCTCGCGCACGCCTTCCTCGGTCTTGGCGTATATTTCGCCTTGATTCATGTTCCGATCTCCCGCCGGTGCCGCTCGGCGCTTGCCATCCCCCGATGGCGATTATTATAGACGATAGGGCGCTCTCTTCGCGCTCCAAGGCAGCGTCAATGCCGCCGAAAGAAGATGGCCGTCCGCGCACGCGTAGTGTGGCGCAAAGCTTTGTGGAATAATCGACTGGCAACGCGCAGTCTTCGCCATGCTCAATGAAACCTTGCTCGCCGCGCTCGGCGAAATTCTTCCGCCATCCGCATTTCTTACGGCCGCGGAGGACACGCGGCCATATGAATGCGATGGCCTGACGCTTTTCCGGGCACAGCCGCTGGCGGTGCTTCTGCCGGAAAACGAGGCTCAGGTCGTCGAGATTCTGAAAATCTGCAATGCAGCACGATTGCCGGTCGTGGCGCGCGGCGCCGGCACGGGGCTGTCCGGCGGCGCGACACCCAACACCGACGGCGTGGTCCTGTCGCTGGCCAAGTTCAAGCGCATCCTTGCCATCGATCCGCTCGCGCGTACCGCGGTGCTGCAGCCCGGCGTGCGCAATCTGGCCATTTCGGAAGCGGTTGCGATCCACGAGCTCTACTACGCTCCCGATCCCTCATCGCAGATCGCGTGCACGATCGGCGGCAACGTCGCCGAGAATTCCGGCGGCCTGCATTGCCTCAAGTACGGGCTCACCGTGCACAACGTCCGCCGGGTGCGGGCAGTGCTTATTACCGGCGAGATTGTGGAATTCGGCAGCGATGCGCTCGATAGCGCCGGCTACGATCTGCTTGCGCTGATCAACGGGTCGGAGGGACTGCTGGCGGTCATCACCGAGGTGACCGTGCGCCTGACGCCAAAGCCCCGGGAAGCAAAGTGCATCCTCGCCGCGTTCGACGACCTGGCCAAGGCCGGAGAGGCGGTGGCGGCGATCATTGCCGCGGGCATCACTCCGGCGGGCCTCGAAATGATGGACAGGCTTACCATCAGCGCGGTCGAGCCATTCGTGCACGCCGGCTATCCGCTCGACGCCGCGGCGATCCTTCTTTGCGAAGCCGACGGGACCCCGGAAGAAGTGCTCGCCGAGATCGAAGAAATGCGCGCGTCGCTCGAAAGCAACGGCGCGACGCGCATTGAAGTATCGCAGAACGAAGCACAGCGGCTGCGATTGTGGTCGGGGCGCAAGGCGGCTTTTCCCGCGGCAGGCCGGATATCGCCCGATTATTACTGCATCGACGGAACGATCCCGCGGCGCTCGATCGCGCCGGTGTTGACGCGAATCGCCGAACTGGGGAAGGAATTCGGACTGCGTTGCATGAATGTCTTCCACGCCGGCGACGGCAACCTGCATCCGCTAATCCTGTTCGACGCCAATCGTCCGGGCGACGCGGAAAAAACCGAGGCGCTTGGCGAAAAAATTCTGGAGCTCTGCATCGAAGTCGGCGGCACGATTACCGGCGAGCACGGGGTGGGAATCGAAAAAATCGGCGGGATGTGCGTCCAGTTCGCGCCCGCCGAGCTCGAATGGTTCCACGCGATCAAGCATGCCTTCGACGAGGCCGGCCTGTTGAATCCCGGCAAGGCGGTGCCGACCTTGCATCGCTGCGCCGAAATGGGCCGGATGCACGTGCACCGCGGCCAGCTCCCCCACCCCGACTTGCCGCGCTTCTGAACGAGGCGGGAAGGAGCGACTTGAAGACCGAGACCAGACAAGACCCGGACGTCGTTGCCGAGCTGGTGACAAGACTTTCGGGCGACTTCGGCGAACGCGCTGTGACCACGCACGCGGTGCGCGAGCACCACAGCCACGGCGAAGGTCTTGCCGACGCCGCGCTGCCCGACGTCGTCGTGTTCCCTCACTCGAACGAAGAGGTTGCATCGATCGTGCGGCTGTGCCATCTCGCTCG
>DAIQRF010000102.1:0-7515 GCA_036786505.1 Casimicrobiaceae bacterium
GCATTATACGAGAGTGCCCTGCGGCGCAGCGTGAGGCTACGCCGAGTCCTGCGCCCGAGGGTCGCGTGCTCACTGCGATCCGAGCCAGATCACCGTTGCCATGCGTCCGCCGGCGCTGGGCCCGTCGCGGCGATACGAATGGAACAGGTCGCTTTCGGTCAGCGTGCAGCGCCCGCCGCCGTAGACCGCGCTTACGCCGGCGCGCGCGAGCTTCCGTCTCGCCAGCGCGTAGAGATCGGCATGCCATTTCATGTTCGCGCTCACTTTCGTGCTCATTTGCGTGCTCATTTTCGTCAATGCGACGAAGCACTCCGCCGCGCCCGGATCCGGGTCGCAGAAAGCGGCGACGACGTCGCTTCCTACCTCGAAGGCGCGCGGTCCGATCGCGGGCCCCAGCCATGCCAACACCGATGAGGGCTCGACACGCATCGCCGCGACCGCCGCTTCGATTACGCCAGCCGCGAGCCCGCGCCAGCCGGCATGCGCGGCCGCGACCACGCTCGAGCCGCGGTCGGCAAAAAGTATCGGCAGACAATCCGCCGACAAGACGGCGCAGACGGTGCCCGGCGTGCGCGTTACTGAGCCATCGGCAGCGATCCCGTCGTACAGCGCATCGAGGTCTGCAATCGCGGTACCGTGTACCTGCCTGAGCCACATCGGCTCATCCGGCACAAAGCGGCGAAGATATTCGCGCGCGCTGGCAAGGTGGGGAGTCGACGCCGCAAAGTCGATGGCGCGGCCAGCGGCTCCGTTTCGGGTCGTCGAAAGTGCGTGCACACGCGCCGGGGCCGGCCACGCCGGGACGATCCAGTCGAGACCTTGTGCGGCGACTGCCGCCGCCATCGGCGTGTCATGTGTCACGCGCGGCATCACGCGCGTCTGCGCCGCCGCAGACCATCGAGCAGCGCCGAAAAATCGTCCGGCAGCGGCGACTCCCAGGTCATCGCCTGGCGCGTCACGGGATGAACAAGCCCGAGACGCCACGCGTGCAGCGCCTGCCTGGGAAAGACGGGACCGCCGTTCGCCTGGCCGGCAACAGCGGCGCCGCGGCCGGCAGCAACGCCCGGGCGGCGGCCGTAGCTGGAATCGCCGATCAGAGGGTGACCGATGGATGCGAAGTGCACGCGAATCTGATGCGTGCGGCCGGTTTCGAGCCGGCAGACGACAAGCGTGCTCTCACCGAAGCGTTCGCGCACTTCGTAGTGCGTGACCGCATGCTTGCCGGCCGAGACGACGGCCATCGAGGTGCGCTTCACCGGATGGCGTCCGATGGGCGCGTCGACCGTCCCGCTGCTCGCGATGTCGCCCGAGGCGAGCGCGAGATATTCGCGGCGGACGCTGCGAGCCTGCAATTGCCGGACGAGGTCGGTCTGCGCGGTTTCGGTCTTGGCGACGACCAGCAACCCGGTGGTGTCTTTGTCCAGGCGATGGACAATGCCGGCGCGCGCGACGCCTGCGAGCTGGGGCGCGTGGTGCAACAGCGCGTTCGCAAGCGTTCCATCCCAGTTGCCGTTTCCGGGATGGACCACCAGGCCGGCCGGCTTGTCGATCACCATCAGCGCATCGTCTTCATACACGATCGACAACGGCAGCGCCTGCGCGACAAAAGGAACGACGCGCGGATCGGCAAGCGGCGCAACGGTGATCCGCTCGCCGCCTCGGAGCTTTTGCTTTGCCGCGGCCGGTGCGCCGGCGAGGGTGACGCGACCGCCATCAATCCACGACTTGAGCCGGCTGCGCGAATGCTGCGGCATGAGCTGCGCGAGCACCTGGTCGAGCCGCATGCCCGCGTATTGCGCCGGGACCGTCAGCACATCGACGGGCGCATCGGCGACGCTCGCGAGCGCTGAGTTATAATCCGCGGCCAAGGAAGGGCAGGGCAATGATGTCGAAAATTTGCAGAGTCGCGATCGCGCTGCTGATCGTGTCAGGCGTGATGGGTTGCAGCTGGCTACCTGAAGTCAAGGATGACACCGCAGGCTGGTCGGCCGAGCGCCTGTACTCCGAGGCGCGCGACGCGATGTTGTCGGGCAATTATACGCGCGCGGTCAAGCTCTTCGATACGCTCGAAGGACGTTACCCGTACGGTCGGTATGCGCAGCAAGCGATCCTCGAGGGCGCTTACGCCAACTTCCGGCAGGGCGAGACCGCGCCCGCGATCGCGGCCTGCGATCGCTTCATCCGCACCTATCCCAATCACCCGAACGTCGACTACGCCTACTATCTCAAGGGGCTGATAAATTTTCGCGAAGACCAGGGTTTGTTCGGCTACATCGCCGAGCAGGATCTCTCCGAGCGCGACCCGAAGATGACCAAGGAGGCGTTCGCTGCCTTCCGCGAGATAGCGACACGGTTTCCCGACAGCAGGTATGCGGCCGACTCGCTCGAGCGAATGCGCTATCTCACCAATGCGCTCGCCAGCTACGAGGTCCACGTCGCGCGTTATTACTACAACCGCGGTGCCTATGTCGCCGCGGCCAACCGCGCGCAGGCGACGCTGACCAACTACCCGAAAACGCCGGCGAACGAAGATGCGCTCATCGTGCTGGTCAACAGCTACGACAAGCTTCAGATGTCGCAGCTGCGCGATGACGCGCGGCGCGTACTCAAGGAAACTTTTCCAAACGGAAAGAATTTCGCCGTTCGCACCAGGCCATGGTGGCAATTCTGGACCAAGGACGAGCTGCCGCCGCCGTCAGTCGACGAGGCGAAGCCGTGGTGGAAATTCTGGTAGCGCTGCGTTGCCGTCCTCTGCCGGGCTCTTATTGAGCATTACCAAAGTGTGTGACGCCCAGATTCTTACTAAGGGGTAGGGTCAGGAAGCACCCTCGGGTTTACTCAGGATAGTCTTGATCACTGCGGCAAGGTCAAGGATGGCCTTCCGGCCATCGCCCCGGAACGAAGAACCGTGCATGACCGCCAGCGTTGTTGGCTCCAAGGCAGCGAGCCGTTCGAGAGTGCTGTCCGTGTAGGGAGTGTAGGGCATGTCCTTCGCCAGCGGCCCGTCAAGGCTGCCGTGGATTGCGTCTCTCGCGCGCCCAACGATGTCGGACTCGATAACCGGCTCGGGATCGCCAGGCTGGAAGAAGAGATCCGAGCAGAGAAGTGTCCGTTCTGCTTTATCGAAGAACAAACCTGCGTCCCAGCAGTGCGGCACATGCGGGGTTGCAAGAAATTGAAGGTGGTGTCTGCCGGTTTGCAGGACTTCGTTATCGGCAAGCGACCGCGGCGCGCGGTCTGCGAAGTCGTTGACCATCACCATCGCGCCAACAACACTGCAAACCGCCTGCGCGTGCGGAGCAACCCCAAGCAACTCGTTCAACGCGCCGCACTCATCGGATTCAAAGTGGCTGAATCCAATCCAGCGTAGCTTGGCGGGATCGATGATCGAACTCACTCCCTCAAGCGTGGCTTGAAACATTCTCTTGAAGCCCGTATGCATCAGGAACGGCTCATCATCATTGATGAGGAATTGGTTGAACTGGATGGCGTAATCGGGATGAAACGTTGAAATTCGATAGGTGTCCGGCGCGATTTCAGTTACTTTGCTTTGCATGCCCATGCTCCTTTTCATGACGCTCTCGCGAACGAGGATGTAGAAAAAGTCCCTTTCCGATTATAGACGCAAGGTTCCGGAGTCCCTTGACTCTTCCATTATCTGCCCGCGGCAACACGGCGACTTCCCCCGGCTACGTTCCCGCTCGACATTCCCGGACATAGCAAGTAGGCTTGCCACTGTTTTATTGTGGTAACACATGGAAGGGAACAGCCATGACGGGAAAGAACACAATATTGACAGCCGCCTATGCCGCGCTGATTCTGGGCTTTGCTCTGGGCGTGCCACCCGCGCTCGCGCAAGTTGCCGCCATACAGTCGCAGGATACCAACATAGCCGGCATTGCTGCCGATCTCATTGAAGCAAAACGCAGCGACGGCGTGCTCAGCGTCAAGGTCCGCCTGAAAAACACCGGCGCAAAGGCCGAGACCGTCAAGATCACCTATGGTCACAAAATCGATGAGTTCTATGTCCAGGCCGAAAGCAAAAAATACTTCGTGCTGCGTGATACGGAAAAGGTGCCTCTCGCCGCCGGGGGCGACGGGCAGCTTTATACAGGCATTGCGCCTGGAGCGAGCTTCACCTGGTGGGCGAAGTACCCCGCGCCGCCCGCCAACGTCAAAAAATTCAATTTCTACTGGCCGCATGGTGCGCCGTTCGACGATGTGCCGATAACCGACAAATGACGGAGGCGGCATATGCGTCTTTCAGGTGGTATCGCCACACTGCTGCTGGCAGTTGCCGTCGGCGCGATGGCGGCGGAGAAGTATTCCAACCCTGACGATTCGGCGACGCAGATGGCCGCCCGTGATGCGGTCGTCAATGCAAAGATACTCGATATCGTCGGCATGTCACGTGGTATTGAGAGCATGACACGTGGTATAGAAAGCGTGCTCAAGGACCTCGGCGCCAGGGTGACAGATCAGGAAATCCGCATCGAACTGGCGGCCGACGTGCTGTTCGATTTCGACAAGCATGATCTTCGCCCGGAAGCGGCTCCGAGCCTGGAAAAAGTGGCGGAAGTGCTGCGTTCGCGAGCCGGTTCACCGGTGACGATCGAGGGGCATACCGACGGCAAGGGCAGCGACGCCTACAACCAGCCGCTTTCGGAAAAGCGCGCGCAGGCGGTGCGGGAATGGCTGGTGAAAAAGGGCGGCGCATCCGCTGCCAGGATAACGACCAGGGGCTGGGGAAAGTCCAAGCCGATCGCCCCCAACACCCGGCCCGATGGCAGCGACGACCCGGAGGGGCGGAAAAAGAACCGGCGTGTCGAGATTACGGTGCGCACCGGCTAACCCGGAAATTGCAGGCGCGCTGCGCGGGATCGCACTGACTCATGAAGCGCCCGACGGTAAATCGGCGTAGCGCAAGGCCGGTGTTCGCATCCGTAAAATAAACCGCGTTCAGTTTATCCTTAACGCCGCTGTTTTGGAGGCCCCTCGCGCCTCTTACTTTACCGCCGTACCAGCGGGCGCGGGTTGCGCGACGCCTTTCGCCGGGCTTACTTGCGTGGGTTGCGCCGCGTCAAAGGCGACCAACCGGAGTTGAGTATGGGTGAGCAATCGGTCGCCCGCATAGACCTCGCTTTCCTGGCGGATATAGCCCACCCCGGGCGAAAACCAACGCGAATTCGTGGAGCGGATGGTCGCCTGCGGCAGAACCATGCTTAGCTCATGAATGGTCTTCGTGGCGTCGAACGTGCCCGCAGGCACGTCGGTGGCTTCCTTCCCCACCACCTGTGTCCGGATATTGACCGGTGCATCCGAAGCCTTCCACGCCCATGCTTCCCCGGCGGCCATGCGCGGGCTGAGGATCTTTTGAGGCGGCACCATCAGGGTCTCTTTGCCGTCCTCGTTGGTCTTGCCCAGGAATAATCCCTCGGGCGTGAGACGCAGCCATTCCGTCATCCATACGCGTCCATCATGTCGCGACTCTACGCGGGCGTATCTCATCCCGCCGATCATGTCGGATCCCGCGACTTCGCTCACCAAAGTGGTCTCGAGAACATTCCCTTTCACGAGCGCCGCGTCCGGCCCGGAAGGATGAACGCCCGGACCAAACTCCTGCCGCATGTCGTACGTCCAGCGGGTTTTCATCGCCAGCGGGTACTGCGGACTGTCCGGGGCGGGCGCGGCTTGCCCACTCGCAAACGTTGCCAGAGCTGCCGTGACAAACACCAAGGCGCGAAAATTCATGAAGATTCCCCCTATCGGCATATTAGTGTTTGTTGGGCTGCACGGCCAGCGGCCGCGGGCGGAGCCCCAGCACATCCAGCGACCTCTCGCTGGGCCGCCGTCAACACCACCCCGGTGCATTGATCTTCGCCCGGCAGCGAGGAGCTCGGGTCGGAAAGAAGGGGGACGCCTGGTTTGAGACCGGCACCGACGGGCGACCGGTGATCCTGGCCGGCCCTCAGTGAGTTTACACCCGGCATGACGCCCGGCGATATCATGACATGGCGATCCCGATTTACTGATCACGAGCACGAAGCGCGGCGACGAGCTTCGGCATGTCCGCATGGCTCTTCAGTCGACGACAGCCCTTCACCGCTTCGAGGACGGCCGCGGCGGTCCACCGCAACACCATCTGTCCACCACGCCACCGTTTGACGTTCCGCTTCGCATGCCGAGTGCGGCTGATCACACTCTCGATCGCGTTGGTCGTCGCGAGCGACTGACGTAAACGATCGGACAAGCCGAGGGCGAATCAAGATTCAGTGGGGTCAGACTTGATTGATCTTGAATTGTTCTGATTTCCTATCCCCGCCTCTGGCCTCCAGCTCGACCCGTCTCTCCAATTGTTTCTGAACCCGTCGCTTAAATCGATCATTTCCCAACACCCAGGCTTTATTGGTCGCCTCCCTGATCTCGCTGACGCTGTGCTCGGGAATGTGATGCTTGAATAGCTGGCGATGCGCAGCCTGGCGCTCTTCGTCGGTCTTGCCCAAGCGCCGCTATTCAAGATACGGAGTTACCAATGCATCAGGCTGACCCGGAGCATTGCGATGATAACTGGACCAGGGATACTCAGACGGGTGCGATACCATGCCTGCCCGTACCGGATTCAACTCTATGTAGCCCCCAATACGAAGCCCGATGGCTCCGATGATGCGGAGGGCAGGCAAAAAAATCGTTGGGTCGAAATCGTGATGCGAAAGAAAGGCTAGTCGCGCGGGTGGCTGATCGACCTGTCAACAATGCCGCGCCAGTTCGCTGCTCTTTAACGGCGAGCTCACTCCATCGCGACGCGCTTGCTGAGTTCTGCTGGCCGATCTATTGCAGGGGGGTATTTCTCTCCGCAAACGCTGCGTTGCCCAGCCAGATACTCGAATCTGCGGCGTTCGAATCGAGCCGTGCATTAGCGCTATCGCCGTTTCGCCACTGCTTCGCCTCATCTTCCGGCATGGAGTTGCTTCGCCCTTGGTGTTTCCTGCCGCTCGCATCGGTGCAGGCGTAACGAATTTCCCATTGTTGTACACCGTTGATCCAGGTGGAAGACGGCGCCACGGCCGTTACGACCGCGGGCACGGTCGTTCCCGTGCGCCACAGTTGCCGCTGACGCCGGATCTCGCGGACTCCAAGCACAATCAGCGGTGCGCCCACTGCGATGAATATCAGACCGAGCGCCATGAAAGCTGCGACGAACTGCCAATCCGAATTTTGCGTGACGCGACTTTCGAGCTGAGCGCCAGGCAGAACGCGGATCTTCAAAATGCTGCCGGGCGCAAGTCGCTCCCACTCCTCGACTGACACTACCTTGGTCTCCTCGACCTGCGCACCCGCGGGCGTGGCGAAACGGTATCGGACGAGATAGCGCGTCGATGGATTCTTGTCGAAGTCGGCTTTTTGCAGCGACTTGTCGACGATCGTTGCTTCAGCGGTCTGCCCGCGTTTTGCAAACGCGAGTTCTTCCAGTGCCGTAGCGATCGCGATGATGATAAAAACGGCGCTGACCAGTAC
>DAIQRF010000103.1:0-7472 GCA_036786505.1 Casimicrobiaceae bacterium
CATGCGCTGCTCGGTGAGGTTGGTTCGGGTCGCAGTGTCGTACACCGAGCCGACAATCACAAAATTGACCTTGCCGTCGGTGTACAACATGCGATCGTCGAGTTGCGCCTCGTAAAGTCCGAAATACGGCGATCTGGAGACGTTGCTGATCGGCGCGCCGGGAAATTTCGCTTCCAGCGCTTGTCTGACCGCGGCGACATCCTTGGCAGCAGCGTCGGACTTGGTCGCGTCCTGGGCCGACGCTGGTAATGCAATTGCCAGGAAAAAGCCGGCGGCTGAGAGATTACGCAAAATCGGACACAAAATGGTTCGCATTACGGCGGCTCCGGCCACATGGATGGCGATTGGACAGTTTAACGCAGCGCTGGTTGCGCCAGCAGTCTCTTCAGCGGTCCCAAGGATCCGACAAGGCTCATGCCGCGATTGCGCAGCGTCGCGATCCACGGTAACCGGCTGCCGAACAGGCGCACCAATCCATCGGTGACACTCTGCATCGCTAACACCGGCTCGAGACGACGCCTCGCGTAGCGCTGGAGCAACAACGACGACCCCGGATCGCGGATGGCGCCGCGGTCGGCCAATATCGAGCTCAGCACGGCGGCATCGCCGAAGCCGAGATTGACCCCCTGACCCGCCAGCGGATGCACGCCGTGCGCCGCGTCGCCCACCAGCGCCAGCCGTTGCGCAATCACCGACGGCAGCCTGAGCAAGGACAGCGGAAAGGATGCGGGCGCGGTGATCGTCGTCAGCGCGCCCAACGCTCGCGTGCCCGCCAACGCGACGCGCTCCGCCAGCGCAATGCCGTCGAGCGCGAGCAGCTCATGGGCGAGCGGCTCGGGCGCCGACCACACCATCGAGATCCGGCGGCCCGGAAGGGGCAGCCACGCGAGCACGCCGCCGTCGGGTAAGAACCACTGGAACGCGCGACCGCGATGGGCGTGCTCGCTCGCGAAATTAGCCACCACCGCGGTCTGAGCGTAGGGCCTCGGATCGTGGTGCATGCCGGCCTGCGCGCGCGTCCACGATCGCACACCGTCTGCCCCCACGATCAATCGCGACGATAGCGCGTCGCCGCCATCGAAGCGCAACTCCGCGGCACCGGTGCTCCATGCGATGCTCGCCGGCGTTCGCGACGCCAGCACGTCGATCCCCGGCGTATCGCGAACGCAAGCGACGAGCGCGGCATGAAGCTCGCGGTTCTCGACAACCCACGCCAGCGCCCGCTCACCGAGCTCATACGCCGAGAAAGTGAGCTTCCCGCCCGCATCGCCGCGAACGTCCATCGATTCGATCGAAGAGAGACGATCCTCTCGCAGCCGCTGCCACGCGCCGATGCCGCTCAGGAACGCGGCGCTGCCCGGGCTGACGGCGTAGACGCGAGCATCACTATCCTCATCGGTCGGGGAACCGGGGGCCACATTGACGTTCGAGGCATCGACATTCGAGCGATCGACGATTGCCACTCGCATCCCCGCTCTCGCCAGCGACGCGGCGAGCGACAAGCCGACGAGGCCCGCGCCGAGGACGGCGACGTCATAGTCTCGGGTGCCGCTGTCCATTAGGCCCTACTCCAGGACTTCGATGACGTGGTTCTGGTTGGTGTAGATGCAGATCTCGCCGGCGATGGTCAACGCCTGCTTGACGATGTCGGTCGCGGAAAGCTCGGTGTGGCTGAGCAACGCTCGCGCAGCGGCCTGTGCATACGCGCCTCCCGAGCCGATGGCAACGATGCCGTGCTCCGGCTCGAGCACGTCGCCCGTGCCGGTGATGACCAGCGAAGAGGTGTTGTCGGCGACGGCCAGCATGGCCTCGAGCCGGCGCAAGATGCGGTCGGAGCGCCAGTCCTTGGCCAGTTCGACCGCCGCGCGCTGCAGTTGACCCTGATGCTTGTCGAGCTTCGCCTCGAAGCGCTCGAACAGCGTGAATGCGTCCGCGGTGGCGCCGGCAAAACCGGCGAGAACTCGATCGTTGAAGAGCCGGCGCACTTTGCGCGCAGTCGACTTGATGACGACGTTGCCGAGCGTCACTTGGCCATCGCCGCCGAGCGCCACGCTGGCGCCGCGCCGGACCGACAATATGGTAGTGCCGTGAAAGATTTCCATGATCCGAATGCGTGCAAAATTCGAAGGCGATGGCGCAGCGGAAGCGTTAATTCGACAGCGCATCGCGAACTGAAGACCTGCCGCGCAAGCGCTCCACGTGCATGTCCTGCGTGGCGCGTGATAACGCTGGCTCGAGACGCCCCGCGAAAGCCGCGCGCTTACTGCGCCTTCTTGACGAAATGCCGCGGCGAAATGCCGATGAGCAACAACAGCGCGCGAATGATCGGTGACGCTCCGATGATTTGCACGCCCTTGCGCTGCGACTCCGCGCGGATGATCGCGTTGGAAAAGGCGCCGGCACAGACAAAATCGATGCGGTCGACCGCGCTCATGTCGATCGGAATCGTATGCCGGCCCTCGCGAAACACGATGAACTTGGCGAGTTGCGGGTCCGACGAGCCGGTGAGCGTGCCCTGCCAATAAAGTTGATCAGCATTTTCCGGCGCGGCGTGGCGAGCAGCGGACTCCTCGGCCTCCGCGGCAGCAAGTGCAGTATCCGGCGGCGGCTCCCAGGAGGGAGGCGACACTTCGAACGCCACCGCGAATTCGATTGCGCGATCTTCGAACACCTTGTGATCGTGCTGCCACTGCAGTAGTTCCAGCAGCAGGATCCAATAGCCTTCCGCCGCGCCACGACCTTGCGTCGCCGATTGTTCGAGGGCGCGGCGTATTTTTTCGGGGTGTTGCAGAGCCAACGGATAGTGACGCTTGCGAAGCTGCGCGAGAGCGTTGGCCAGCAGCTTGGCGCCGGCGTCGTCGGCGCCGTTGATCGAGCCCAGATCGAGCCGCATCTGCGGCTGCTTCAGCGAAGACGCCAGCATGCCGGCGATCTGCTGTGCATGCCCTGCCGTCAATTTGCCGGTCAATCCGACGTAGCCGCTAGCGGCCGGCCGTGCCCCCGGAAGTGCGCGCCCACCACGATCTTCCCATGCCGGCGCCGAGCGCTCGAACGCCACCACGTAGCGCAGCGCAAGCTGGTCGAACGCGGCTCGGTCATTCGCGCGCTGCAACAGGTCGAACAGCGCGAGCCATGCCAGTGGCGAGTTCTTGGTGTCGTCGTCGCTGACGATGCCGTGTTCCAGCACCTCGCGCGCCTGCGGTGCTTGCCCGTTGGCATAATGGAGCGCGGCATTTTCAAGAACCGTGCACAAACCCGGATTGGCCTCGGCGACCTGGATCTTCTGGTTCGGCGCCGAACTCCATTCGATCATGCTGTGAGGCCCGGTCACCGTGATTTCCCGCTCCCGGGTGTCCGTTTCGTTCGTTCCCTGCTTCGCCGTCGCGCCCGTCCGCGTCTTGACCGAAGCCGCGAGCTCGCGTGCCGATACAGGCCGCGCGACAGGTCTGGGTCCAGGGTCCGGCCGGGCTTTTTGTTCCGGAGGCTTGGCCTCGCCCGGCTTACGCTTGATCGGTGGCTTGGGGAACAGGTTGAACGCCATTGCGACCGCTATCGGCTTCCACGATCAAAGGAGGCAATTATGTTCCGATAGCCACGGGGCAACAAGCCGAAGGTCCGGACCGGCGCGCGAACCCACGGCAAATCGCTACGCTTTGCCCAGATTTTCGGCAGCAAAATCCCAGTTGAGCAATTTGTCGATAACGGCATTGACATGATCAGGCCGCCGATTCTGGTAGTCGAGGTAATACGCGTGCTCCCAGACATCGATGGTCAGCAAGGGCGTTTGGCCCTTGGTGATCGGGTTTTCGGCATCTCCGGTCTTGACCAGCTTAAGCGTGCCGGCGTCCGCGACCAGCCACGCCCAGCCGGTGCCGAATTGCGTCACCGCGGCCTTCGCGAACTCGGACTTGAACTTGTCGTAGCTTCCGAAAGCTGCGTCGATTTTCTGCGCCAGCGCGCCGCGGGCAGCGCCGCCGCCGCCGGGCTTCAGCGAGTTCCAGTAAAACGTGTGGTTCCACGTTTGCGCGGCGTTGTTGAAGATGCCGCTCTTGTCCGCCTTCCCCGCCGTGGCTTTGATGATCGCCTCCAGCGATTGCCCCTCGAACGCCGTGCCCGCGACCAGCTTGTTGAGGTCGTCGACGTACGTCTTGTGATGCTTGCCGTAATGGAAGCCGATGGTTTGCGCCGAAATGACGGGCGCGAGCGCACCCTCGGCAAACGGAAGAGGCGGGAGCGTAAACGCTTGTGCCATGGTGAACTCTCCTTGAGTTACCGGTCGGGCCGGTAAAGTCTATAAGCCGGCGTATCGCCGGCGGAGCTGCGAATTCGCATAAAAGCGGTTTTCACCGCGCCACCGGCTGAGGAACATACCTTGTTTCTTGCACGCCTGCTATAATTTCAACGACACCAGGGACAAGCCAAAGTTTCAGCCACCCGGTTCCCGCCGGATGGCGGCGCAGGGGAGGAAATCATGAAGAACCCGCTCGATTCTCTTTGGGGAACGGTCATCTGCGGGGTGTTGCTTACCGCGATCCTTTACTTTGTCGTCAAGAGCCTTCTTACCTAAAGGAGTGCCGCCATGGATTGGGTTCCCGCGATTGCTCGATGGCTTCACCTTATGGCCGGGGTCATGTGGATCGGCCTTCTGTATTACTTCAATTTCGTCCAGGCCGCCGCGCTCAAGGCCGCGACCGCCGACGGCACCGCGGCCGGCATCACCAAGCACGTCGCGCCGCGCGCACTGCTGTTCTTTCGCTGGTCCGCGGTCGTCACCTGGCTGGCCGGCGCCGCCTTGCTCGGCAATCAGTTCGTCAATGCGTTCACGCTCTCGAAGGGCATGGCGGGCATCGGCGTGGGTGCCTGGCTCGGGACCATCATGCTGATCAACGTGTGGGCGCTCATCTGGCCCAACCAGCAAAAAATTCTCGGGCTCAAGCCGGCGACCGACGAGGAAAAAGTCACGGCACGCCGGGTCGCGTTTCTTACCTCGCGGGTCAACACCATGTTGTCGATTCCGCTGTTGTTTTTCATGGCCGCGGGCTGGTCGCACCGCGGGACCTTCGGTCTCTAGTGCCGCGGCGCAGAAGTACGCGAACATATGCCGTCGTCCCGGCCCCCGATCCAAGCATTCGAGGGCAGGCTTCGGCGGGGACCCATTTGCGTTTTGGCGACCCTTCGTGCCTTTTTGGCGACCCTCGGTTCGAGCTCGCGCTAGTCGCCGTAGAGCTTCTGAACTCGCTCCCGCCGTTCCTGCGCCTCGAGTGACAGCGTCGCCGTCGGGCGCGCCAACAGCCGCGGGACGCCGATGGGCTCGCCGGTTTCCTCGCAGTAACCGTAGTTGCCGGCATCGATCATCTTCAGTGACTTTTCGACTTTCTTGAGCAGCTTGCGCTCGCGATCGCGGGTCCGCAGCTCGAGCGTGTATTCCTCTTCAAGCGTGGCGCGATCCGACGGGTCGGTGGTGACCTCGTTCTCGCGCAGATGCTGGCCGGTGTCGTCGGCGTTAGTCAAGAGCTGGGCGCGAAGCTCGAGCAGGCGCTGCTTGAAAAAAGCGAGTTGCGCCTCGTTCATGTAGTCCTTGTCGGGTGCCTTCAAAAGGTCCTGCTCGGTCAGCTCCTTGACCTTTTTCGCGGGACTCTTCGCCGTCGCGGTCTTGGCTCCGGCGGTCTTGCCGCCGACGCCTTTGGCCGCGACGCTCTTGGTTGCTACACTTTTGGTTGCCACGCAGTCACCTTCCTGCAACGAGTTTTCCTGCCGAATTTTCCTGCCGAATTTTCCCGCATGCCATCGGCGGTGTCGGAACGAAACCGCTGGCCCGCTCACGTTGCCGCCCACTTTGCCTCGGTCCGGACATTGAACCGACGCCCGCAGCATCAAACCGCGCATTATATCTCGAATGGCTCGGCGCAAGCCATCGGCGCTGTGAGCAGCGAGCCAGGTCCCGCTCGCGAAGCGAGTGGGGTGCGAGCGCCCGCGAATCGGCGCCGGCCGGCGACAAAGAACATCGCATCCAACGGGTAGCGAGCAAGGAGCCGGCTGAACGAGCGCCGGCGCGGCCGGGGCCGTCCGCCGTGCGCGCCGTATAATGCGCGTAAAAACAAGCTGTTTGCATGACTTTTGCGTGATGTTTCAATGACCCTCACGATTACCCGCCCCGACGACTGGCATCTTCACCTGCGCGACGGCGAGGTGATGCGCTCGGTCGTCGGCGCGACGGCGAGGACGTTCGCTCGCGCCGTGGTGATGCCGAATCTCACGCCTCCGATAACCACGGTGGCGGCAGCCGCGGCGTACCGCGATCGCATTCTTGGTGCGCTTCCCGCCGGGTCCGCTTTCGCGCCGCTGATGACGCTCTACCTGACCGACAACACTCCCGCGGAGGAAATCGCGCGCGCCCGCGCGTCGGGCTTCGTCATCGGAGCCAAGTACTACCCCGCGGGCGCGACCACGCATTCGGATTCCGGCGTCACCGAGCTCGGGCAGGCGTACGCGACGCTGGCGGCCATGGAGAAACATGGCCTGCCGCTCCTGGTGCACGGCGAGGTCACCGATCCCGATGTCGATATTTTCGATCGCGAACGCGTGTTCATCGATCGGCAGCTCTCGCGCATCGTGCGAGATTTTCCGGCGCTGAAAATCGTTCTGGAGCACATCACGACGACGCAAGCGGTGGAATTCATCGAGGCGGCAGGCGCCAACGTCGGCGCAACGATCACGCCGCAACACCTCTCATGGTCGCGAAACGCGCTCCTCGTCGGCGGTATGCGGCCGCACCTCTATTGCATGCCGGTCCTGAAGCGCGAAGCGCATCGACTGTCGCTGGTCCGCGCGGCGACCGGTGGAAGCCCGAAGTACTTCCTCGGTACGGATTCCGCGCCGCATGCCCGAGATGCGAAGGAAAGCGCGTGTGGCAGCGCCGGATGTTATTCCGCGCATGCCGCCATCGAGCTTTACGCGGAAGCGTTCGATCGCTCCGGCGCGCTCGACCGACTGGAAGCGTTCGCGAGCTTCCACGGCGCGGACTTCTATGGCCTGCCGCGCAACACCGCCACCATAACGCTCAAGCGCGAAGCGTGGGTCGTTCCGGCGTCGTATCCGTTCGGCGAGCATACCGTGGTGCCTTTGCGCGCAGGAGAAACGATGCGCTGGCGCCTCGACGCGTAGTGAAAGTCCAATCACGAAGACGGATCTGTGCGCCGTGCTACCATTCGCGTCCGAAGCCAGCCAGACCGTCGCTGCCCGCCGGTGAAAACCAGTGTGGGGAGAGGAAAGTCCGGGCTCCGCAGAGCAGGATGCTGGGTAACGCCCAGCCGCAATAAGGCGATCGCGCGAGCGGTCGACGAAGGCGAGGAACAGGGCCACAGAGACGAGTCGCCCCGGTCTGGCTCACGCCAGGTCCGGAGCGGGTGAAACGCGGCAACCTCCATCCGGAGCAACACCAAGTAAGCGGACGCAAGACACAACCTAAGGCC
>DAIQRF010000104.1:0-7466 GCA_036786505.1 Casimicrobiaceae bacterium
GCCTTCGCCGCGGCACGTGGGACGCTTGCCGGGGTCCAGACCCTTGGGCTCGCGCGCAACGACCAGCACCATTCGATCATGGGGGCCTACGACAGCCCCTCTCCGCCCCATGCCTGGGCCGGCGCTCTGTGCGGGATGGCGGCGGTCAGTCTTGCCACGGACCCGGCAACCCCGGCGCGAGAGGTGGTGCTCGAGGGCATCCTTCCGCCGCCCGTGAGCAGCCTCTTCGACTTTGTCGGAAACAACACGCTCCTGTGGAGCGGCATCTCGACCTTCAAGGTGGTTGGCGGGCAGGTTCTCGTGCAGCGCCTCATCACGACCTACCAGTTGAACCCCTTCAGCGCTCCGGACAACTCGATGCTGAGCGTCGAGAAGATGTTCACCCTGGCCGAAGGTATCCGCATCCTCAAGGGGCGGGTCGAGAGCAACTACGGGCGCATGAAGCTGGCCGACGACGGCACCAGGCTCCCCGCCGGCGCCAATATCGTGACGCCGAAAATCATCAAGGCCGACCTGATCGGGATCTACGATGCGGACCTGGTCGGGCGCGGGTGGTTCCAGAATACTGCGGCATTCGCACTCGGGCTTGTAGTAGAGCGTAATGCCGCTGATCCAGACAGGGTGGACGTTTTGTGGGATGCAATAGTCGTTGACCAGCTGAATATCTTTGCGTTACTCGCACAGTTCCGCCAAACTGCGCAGGCAGCGTAACGGTATATTCTGGTTGGCCTATGACGAGAAAGGAACGGATCGAGAGCGACCCCGTCTACGCAGAGGAATATCGGCGGCAATCCCGGGAACGGATGCGCCGCCTCTATTCCGACCCTGCCAAATACGCGGAGATGATGGCGCGGCGCCGGGAGCAGGCCGTGGCAAAACGATCACCAAAACCGCCCCTCCCGATCGCGAAGGCCTGCACCAAATGCGGAGAGGTAAAGCCAGCCACACTTGAGTTCTTTGGCTCTCGAACCGCTGGCCGGCTCAGACTGCATTCTTGGTGCAGAGGATGTCTTGCTCGGGACACACGCTCGCGAAATGCGGCCGATCCGAAAAAGCACGGTGCTGCCGTTCGTAGGAGCGAGGTCAAGAGGCGCGCCAAAGACCCTGAGGCATTTGCAGAAGCAAGGCGCCAGAGCATCCGGGAATATCGCCGTCGCGCCCGCGCGGAGGGAAGAGCCAGCGACGAGAATATGCTGGCATACAACCGCGAATGGAAAAGAGCGAACCCGGACAGGATCCGTGGCTACGACTACCGATCGCCGGCTCGAACGACGAAATATGCGATGGACCGCGTGGCGGCTCAACTGCGAGCAACGCCGGCATGGGCCGATCAGAAGGCGATCGAAGCGATTTACGTGGAAGCCAAACGCCTGACCGAGGCGACAGGCATTGCCCATCACGTCGATCATATGGTGCCGCTCCGCGGCCGCAATGTTTGCGGACTGCACTGGGAAGC
This sequence comes from Casimicrobiaceae bacterium, assembly GCA_036786505.1. Lineage (GTDB taxonomy): Bacteria > Pseudomonadota > Gammaproteobacteria > Burkholderiales > Casimicrobiaceae > PALSA-1003. The sequence continues at coordinate 1,457 of DAIQRF010000104.1, forward strand.
AAATCTCCGGCCGGTTCCGGCACACGTGAACCAGAAAAAGGCCAACAAGCTCTTAGATGATCTCGAGTTCGCCGCGTAAAACGAGGATCAACCCATGGCACTCATTTCAAACAACGACCCGATCGGCGGGACGGCGTTTCTGACCCGGAACGGCGTCACCTATCACCTGGGGGCGGCGTGCACCTATTCGGTGTCGCAGAAGACCCGGGAGAGTAAAGCCGGGCTTTCGGGTGTCGCCGGCTACACGACGAAGGCGCGCGCCGGGTTTATCGAGGGCACCTTCTTCGACCGGGGCGGGCTCCTCATTGGCGCCCTCGGCGAGGCGGTCGATGATGCGATCGTCCTCGAGCTCGAGAACGGCAAGGTCATCCACGGCAGCCACATGTGGACAACGACCGCCTCCGAGGTCGATGCCGCGGAGGGCACCTTCACCGCCCGCTGGGAGTCGGGCAACGTCATGGAGATCGCGGCCTGATGGACGATACGCTGACTCTCACGCTGAAGGCGCCGATCAAGAACGCGGACGCCGAGATCTCTGAACTCAACCTCTCCGAGCCGACGATCAGCCAGATCGAGGAGGCGACGAAGCTCTCCGGCATCGCCGCCAACATCAAGCTGCTCTCCCTCAACGCAGGGATCACCGAGCGCGCCGTGCGGCAGATGCGGTCCAGCGACTTCGACCGTGCGATCAAGTATCTCCAGGGTTTTACCTCGGCTGGCCCAGAGGATGGCAGCGGCTCCTGACGGAGCTGATGCGGTCGTTTCCGGGTCAGCAACTCTCCGGATGGAAAGCTCTTCCGATGAGCGAGATTATGTTTTGGGTGGGAGAAGGGAGACGGCTGGGACCGCCGTTCACCTATGTCTCCCCGCCGGTCAAGCCGCCCTGATGGAGCAATAGTCTGCAATGCCTGACTGGGGCTCTCAATTTGCTGTAGCGATTACCGCGCTCGACAAGACCGGGCCCGGCGTAGCGGCTGCGCAGAAGTCGATCGCGGCGGCCTTCGTGCGCCCGGTGGGCACACTGGCGCAAGGCAGGAAGGAAGCCGAGGGGCTCGACAAGGGCGTCGCTTCCATCCGCTCGCGCATCGCCGCAACGTGGCACATGGGCGGACTCGGCCGGACCGCAGACCAGTTCAGCGACATCAAGAAACTGGTCGGGGAAACGACTGACGCGACCACGAAGTTCGCCAGCATCCTCGGGCCGGCCGGCGGCATCCTGGCCGGGGGTGCCTCGCTCGCCGGGGTGGGGCTTATGGTCGAGCGCTTCGCGCGCGGCGCCGGGGATCTGGGGCGCAGCGCGGGGACGATTGGGACAAGCACCGATGCGCTGCAGAAATGGCGCGGCTCTGCCGAATTGGCCGGGCTTTCGGCCGACGACGCGACGGCCTCGATGCGCAACCTGAGCCAGAATATGTTCCAAGGGTCGCGCGGTCTCAACCCCATGGTGGCCAGCGTGGCGGCCGAGTTCCGCCTTAACCTCGCGGCGCCGGTAGACAAGTTTCTCCTGGACGTTGCCGATAAAATGAAGGGAATGTCGGCACCGCGGCAACATCTTCTCGCCGATATCCTCGGCATCACCCCTCTATTGCCACTCCTGCGCAAGGGTTCCGATGCGGTGCGCGAATACACCGCCGAAACAGAGCGGCACCGCTTCCTCGCGCCGGAGCAAATCCAGGCTGGCGAGGACCTTGAACGCGCCTACCAGGGCGCCACGCAATCGACGCTCGGTTTCGCCGACGCGGTCAGCGCGCATCTGGCGCCCAGCTTCACGCCGCTGCTGAATAGCTATTCGGCGTGGCTCGACGATCTCAAGAAGAGCCCGGCCGCGCTGGATTTAACCGTCACCGGTATCGGGCTCCTCGCAACTGCCGTTGGTCTGACCCTAACGGCGACGATCTGGAAACTTGCAGGAACAGTATTTTCAGCGAATGCGGCAATTCTCGCCACGCCGCTCGGTAGATTGTTTTTGTTGGGAGCGGCGGTCTATGCGGGCGGCACGCCGAAGGCGGGTGAAGGCTGGGGCGATTTCGCAAAACGGCGAATGGAATTTCTCTTCAAGAGTCCAGCCTTGCCTAACGCTACGAAGCCGAGCGGCAACGGCGTATTGGATTGGATCGACCGATTTTTCGGCTATCTGCCGCCAGCCGGTAAATCAGGAGGCGTCACCGGCCACGGGGAAAGCGTGCCGATTCCGCCGCCGCTGGTCGCGCCCGGTTCTCCGGGAGGCGCCCTGCCGCCGCACGCTGGGTTAGATGGCGCGACCGACGCAGAGAAAGCGGTCCTGGCCCAGGTCCGCCAGCGTGAGGGCAAGGGGATCTACGACACCTTTCACGCCACTGGGGGGCACGTCGGAAGTCTCGCCGATGTTGACGCCTTCTCCGGATCGTCTCATGCGTTCGGCGGCTACGGGTTCCAGCCCGGCACCTATCGCGAGATGGGCGGCGGGCAGGACATATCGCCGAAAGAGCAGGACACCGCCGCGCTGGCGCTGCTGCGGAAGTACGGGCCGAATTCAACGCACTCGTGGGCTGCGAGCGGTCCCTATGACACTGCGGGCCTTGGTGCCCAGCAGGTCGGCGGCTTTTGGAGCCGGCTGGGCAACGCGATCATGCCCTCGGCTCATGCGGCGCCGATGCCCGGGTTCGGCAACATGTCGGCACGCCCTGGCGTCGACCTCGCCCGGATCAATCCCGCGCTCATGGATATCGGCGCCACGGCCGCGGCGGGGCTCGGGCCGGGGTATCGAGCGATGGTGACGTCAGGCGAGCGGGTCGGGGGCCTCTCGGGGTCGCGCCATCACGCCGGCCCGGGCGGCTATGCCAATGCGGCGGATTTCCAGATTTACGGGCCCGACGGACAGCCGATCCCCAACCGTGGGGCGGACACGACTGGCATCTACGGGCGCTTCGCCCAACTGGCGCTCGGCGCACAGATGGCGAAATATCCGAAACTCGCGGGGGCCTTGGGTTGGGGTGGCAATTTCGAGACATCGCCCGGCAGTGGAGTCCCCGATCTGATGCACCTCGACCTCGGCGGGGACCGTGGACGCTATGGCCGGCTCGCCGATAGGGGGCCACTTGCTCCTGCTGAGGCAGCCCCAGCACCACAGCAATACGAGCCGGCGGATACCAAGCATGAGGTTTCCGTGCGCTTTCTCGACGCGCCGCAAGGGATGCGCACCGGCTTGACGCGCGCTGACGGCCCGGCTCGGACAGGCGTGCGCGTCGAATACGCGATGCCGGGGCTATGAGCGACCCGTTTCTCGACGCGCTTCTGCCGGCGGCGTGGCGCGGTGTGCCCTTTGAGGTCCTGGCGCAGAGCGTCGTCGCCGGGCGGCGCATAGCGCTCCATGAGTACCCCTTCCGGGACACGCCCTATGCCGAGGACATGGGGCGGGTCGCAAGGCGCATCCCGATCACCGGATTTGTCATCGGGGACGACGTTTCGGCCCAGGTCCAGGCGCTTCTTGCTGCCTGCGAGCAGAACGGACCGGGGCAGCTGGACCACCCGACACTGGGCTCGATGCAGCTCGTGCTGGTCACGATCGAGACAACTGAGCGCTGGGAAGAACGAAGGGCGGTCGAGTTCCGCCTCCAGTTCGTCGAGGCCGGGCAGCTGATGTTCCCCTTGACCGAGGCGGATACCCAGGCGGCGACAGTTGATGCGTCAGCCACGGCAACCGATGCCGTGAAGGCTGATTACGCAAGCGCGGTAATCGATATAGAACAGCTGCCGGACTTGACCCCGGGCACCTCCTCTCGCAACCTCCCTCGCACCCCATGACCACAATCGCGACCTCGACCCTCGAGCTTTCGGTCGGCCTCGCGGCTGCGGCGCTCGCCGACGAGGCGGCATTGGCAACCGGGGACGCCACGGCGATCCTCAACACCGTGCGGGGTCTCCCGGGCAATTACGGCCGCTATTTCGCCTCCGGGAACCCGCTCGTTGCCTTCGTCGATGCGGCGCAGACCGTGCCGGGGCTCATCGAGCGCGGCAGCGAATTGCGCACCGCCGTCAAGATCGCCGGGGATGCCCTCGTCACCGCGGCGGCCCTCACCCCTGGTTAGTTCGCGGATGCGGTCGTTGCCCTTCTCCAGGCTCTTCGAGCAGCCTGTGCGGATCCGGCCGACGCGCTGCGCCTCTTCGACAACCTGTCGCTGTTCGATTGGGTTCCGAGCGATCCCGGACTGGATGGGGTCGGGAAACAGACAACCGAACTCGCAGCGCAGGCGTCGATGCTGATCCGGCGATATGCCGCGATTGCACTGGCATCAGCCACCGTCGATTACCGACCGAGTTCGCAACAGGATGCCGCGGCGCTCCGGGGAAGGGTCGCCGACGTGCTCGACGCGGTCGGGATCGAAGCCGCGGACGCATTCGCCGACGTGACCTACGGGGCACTGATGGCTCTCAAGGTCGCCATCGTCGAGGATCTGAAGAGGCGCGGAGCGAGCCTTGCGCCGATCGTCATCAGAAGCATGCCGCGCCCCTTACCGGCATTGGTGATCGCGTGGCAGCTCTACCACGATGCGGCACGGGCGGATGATCTGGTGGCGAGGAACCCGGCGCCGCATTCGGGCTTTATGCCGATCGAGATAGAGGCGCTGGCGGGGTGATCACCGTTGAAACCCGTCGAGCGAGACGACCGCCATACCCGAAGACGGATCTTGGCGAAGGAGTGTGATTCTCCAGCGAGCGATGCAACGAATATATTCCGGGCAGGATTCCCGAAGATATTCTATTTCGGTATTTGTAAGATTGAGCAATAGTTTAACCGGAGGGGCTCCCACCGCAACCTCTCCGGCGAAGGGGCGCGACTGGATAAATGCTTCGGGTTTGTCGGCCATCACCCGAATGCCGGTTATTACTTCAACGTGCGCGCACCTGTTTTTGGGCGTAACGAAAATCGCATGGGTGTCGAGGTCCACTTTGCGATAGTCACCATCGAACACGGGGCAATCTGATAATTTACCGTCTCTGCGCTCGTTTTCCTCGCAGTCCCTTTCCGCCCGCGCCATTTCGTCATTAAGTTTTTGAGCGGCGTCAGCTGCGGAGATGTTGCACCCTCCGCCGCAAGCATAATGAGGGGTGGGGCAGGTCGCGTGCGCAGTCGTGCATACGACGAATATTGCGCCAAGTGATGCGACCGCGACGGCGAATGTTCTATATGTCATTTGACTTCTTTCTGTGATGTCAGCCCGGCCTCGATTAGCCGGCGGATGGCCTCGGACTCGGTTTTGACGCGGTTGGTGAAGCGATATTCCTCGATCGCGGCCACGAGTTCGCGGGGCAGCGATACGAGCTTCCGAACGTTGGTAACGGGGTTGATTGCCATATCAGTGATATAACCGTTGGGGAGCCGTTTGGCAATGAGTTTCACGGACGAGCTGACCTTAAAGACCGGAGGTAAGACGCTCGGCGGCTGGCAGGAGGTGCGAGTCACCCGCGGCGTCGAGCTTTGTCCGAGTAACTTTGACGTGTCGCTGACGGAGCGCTTCCCCTCGACCATGGGCCAGGAGGTCGTCGAGCCCGGGTCCACCTGCGAGGCGTATATCGGGGACGATAAGATCATCACGGGCTACATCGATCGCTACCTGCCGCGCTACAACAAGAGTGCGCACCAGGTCAGGATCACGGGCCGCTCAAAAACCGAGGACATCATCGATTGTGCGGTCGATACCGAAAAGCTCGGCGCCTGGTACGTCCAGGGCGGCAAGATCGGGGTGGTGGCAAAGAAAATCTGTGCCCCTTACAACATCAACGTCAGCCTTCCGGACGGCGACGCTGACCTGCCGCCACTTGCCTATTTCAGCATTTACCCGGGCTACACCTGCTACATGCTCATCGAGTTGATGGCTCGCTCGGTCGGGATGCTGGTGTGGGACAACGCCGAGGGCGAGTTGGTGATCTCGAAAGGAGGCACCGGCGGGCGTGCTGGTAGTGCCCTTGTCGAGGGCGAGAACATCGAGCAGGCGGAGGCTCTCCTTTCGCTAGATCACCGCTTCAGCTC
>DAIQRF010000105.1:0-7444 GCA_036786505.1 Casimicrobiaceae bacterium
ATCGTCGCGATCATGTGCACGGGGATTCGGATCGTGCGCGCCTGATCGGCGATCGAGCGGGTGATCGCCTGCCGGATCCACCACGTCGCGTAGGTCGAGAACTTGTATCCACGGCGGTATTCGAACTTGTCCACGGCCTTCATCAGGCCGATGTTGCCTTCCTGGATCAGGTCGAGGAACTGCAGGCCGCGGTTGGTGTACTTCTTGGCAATCGAGATGACCAGCCGCAGATTGGCCTCGGTCATCTCGCGCTTGGCCTTGCGTGCCTTGGCTTCGCCGGTCGACATCTGCTTGTTGATCTCCTTCAGGTCCTTCAAGGGGATCATCACCCGCTTTTGCAGATCGAGAAGTTTGTGTTGTTGCTCGACGATCGCCTGCCGGAAGCGCGTCAGCGACTCGCTATAAGGGTGGTGGCCGGCGATCTCGCGATCGATCCAGCGCAGACTGGTTTCATGCTCGGGGAACTTTTTGATGAACTCGGGCCGCGGCATCCCGCCCTTGTTGACCACGAGGTCCTGAATCTTGCGCTCAGTCTGACGGATATTGTCGACCTCGCAGCGCACGCTGTCGCAAAGCCGTTCAACCTGGCGCGCGCCGAAGCGGACCTGCATCAGCTCGGCGGAAATTTTCTTCTGCAGCTCGAGGTACTTCGGCGCCTTGTGGCCTTCCTTTTGCAAAACGGTGAGCATGCGCGTGTACAGGCGTCGAATCACCGCGAAGCGATCGAGTCCCGCAACCTTGAGGCGCTCCAGGTTTTCCGCGGCGATCGCACCGCTGTCGTCTTCGCCTTCCTCGCCTTCCTCTGCGTCGTCGTCGATCGCTGCGAGCGTCTCGGTGAAGTCCATCAATCCGTCGACGACGTCGTCGATCTTGAGCTCGTCGCGCTCGATCTTGGCGGCGAGCTCGAGAATCTGCGAGACGGTCATCGGACAGGCGGAAATCGCCATGATCATGTACTTCAGGCCTTCCTCGATCCGCTTGGCGATTTCGATCTCGCCTTCGCGGGTAAGCAGCTCGACCGAGCCCATTTCTCGCATGTACATGCGCACCGGGTCGGTAGTGCGGCCGAATTCCGAGTCCAGCGTGGAGGCTGCGGCCTCGGCGGCTTCTTCGTCGACGTCGTCAGCGGCGGCAGTGGGCGCCGCCTCGGACATCAGCAGCGTTTCGGCATCGGGAGCTTCGTCGTAGACCTGGATCCCCATGTCGTTGATCATGGAGATGATGCCTTCGATCTGCTCGGCGTCGAGAATGTCGTCAGGCAGGTGATCGTTGATTTCGGCGTAAGTGAGGTAGCTGCGCTCCTTGCCGAGCACGATCAGATTCTTGAGCCGGGTCTTGCGTGCTTCTGCCTCGGCCGGCGACAGCTCGAGCTTGCGCAATTCGACGCTGCCATTCTTGCCGCTGCGCACCTTGCCTTCGGCGAGCGCTTTTTCGGTCCGCTTGGCGGAAAGCCGCGCCGCGATTTCACCAGGGGACGGCTTGACCGCAGCCGCAGCGGCACCGGCGATGGCCGCCTTGCCCCCTTTGCCATTCGCCTTCGCTGCCGCCTTCGCCACGTTTGCGGCGGGCTTGAGCGGGATATGCTTGGCAGACAGCGATAACACCGGCTTGGCCGAAGGCTTTCCCGCCGCGTGGGTTGGAGTCTTCCCCGAAGTCTTCTTCGTGACCTTCTGCAATGGTTTCTTTTTGGCGACAGGCTTCGCCGCGCGCCTGGATGGCGACTTCTTCGACGAGCGCGACTTGGCGGATGCCGGTTTTTTCTTCGCCGGTTTCTTCGCCGCGGTTCTCGCCTTCGACGGCTTGGCCGAACGCCGCTTGGGCGCGCGTGACTTGCGTGACTTGGGTGTCGGCCGCTTCCGTGCCGGCTTCGAGCGCGGCTTTGCCTTGCGGCTGGCTTTCGCTTTCGATTTGGCGCGCGATTTCTTCACAGGCTTCGAGGCTTTTCTGGCCATGGTCGTCCTACGGTTGGGGTGCGGCTCTCGGCGAGCGCACCGCTGTTCCGGAATCTCCCGAGATTGGGGCGAGTCGGGAAAACTTCAAATTATAACATGTGGTTAACGGGCTCTGCCTTAGGTGCCACCCCCGACGCGGTCGCGGGCCAGCTGCCGCTGCCGAGCACGTTCCGTCTCTTCCACGGAAAGCTCCGCCGGCGGCGCGCGACGCGATTCGGCGTCGTCGCCCCGTTTTTGTGCATTCAGCCAATACCGCTTCACCCCTTCGACAAGCTCGGTTTCCAGTAATTCGCCGGTCAGGCCTTCGCTTTCGGCCGCAGTTAGCGCCGCCACGAATACGTCTTCGTAGGTCCCGCCGGCGAAGTGCTGCATGACGCCAGCGGTAGTGAGCGGCGCCTTGCTCGTTTCGCAAAATGCAACCAGCGCCGCCAATGCGGCGCCGTCGGCATTGGTACCCAGCGGCTTGGGCACGGCAATGCGCCGCACGAGTTCAGGCTGCAGTAGCACGCATTGAGTCAGGCCGCGGATCAGCGATGGGGCGGGCCGGGACGCTCCACCCCTGCGCACCGGCGGCGCGGCGGAAACGGGTTTCTGAAGAGGCAGCAACGCCGTCATTTCCCGTTCGGGCAGCCGGGCAAGCTCCGCCAGCCGCTGTCGAAGCAACGCGCCGAAGACCGGCGCGGTGAGCTGCGCCAGGAGCGGCTTGGCGGCGTTGACGAGCGCCGCCCGTCCCTCTGCCGATCGTGGGGGGTGGCGCGCAGCGAGCTCGCTCAGGAGAAAATCGGATAAAGGCGTGGCTTGGTCCAGAAATGCTTCGAATGCGGACTTGCCGCGCCGGCGGATAAAGTCGTCGGGGTCCTCCCCGTCGGGAAGGAACAAAAATCTCGCGTCCTTGCCGTCGGCGAGCACCGAAAGCGTGTTCTCAAGCGCACGCCATGCCGCGCGGCGGCCGGCCTCGTCGCCGTCGAAGCAGAAAATGACGGTATCGGTGACCCGGAAGAGCTTTTGCGCATGGGTGGCGGTGGTCGCAGTACCCAGCGTCGCCACGGCAAATTCCACGCCATGCTGAGCGAGAGCGACCACGTCCATATAGCCTTCGACCACGACCACCTTGGCCGCCGCGCGAATGGCCGGCCGCGCCTGAAACATCCCGTAGAGCTCGCGGCCCTTGGAAAACACAGGCGTTTCCGGCGAGTTGAGGTATTTGGGCTCCCCCTTGTCCAGAACGCGCCCGCCGAAGCCGATCACGCGCCCGCTGCTGTCATGGATGGGAAACATGATGCGGTCGCGAAAGCGGTCGTAACGCTTCCCGGCGTCACCCGCAATCACCAGGCCCGCAATCTCCAGCACCTTGCTCTGATATTCGGGAAATGCGCCGGCCAAGGGTTGCCAGTCGTCAGGCGCGTAGCCGATTCCGAATCGCGCCGCGACCGGTCCGCTCAAGCCCCGTCCTTTGAGGTATGCGATCGCCCGCTCCGACTCCTTGAGCTGCAGCCGATAGAATTTGGCGGCCTGCAAGAGCACACCGGACAGGTCTGGATCTTCGTCGCGGCCGGCCGCAGGTGCGACGTGGGTGCGCGGAACTTCTAGTCCGGCGTCTTGGGCGAGCTCCTCGACCGCGTCGGGAAAAGGCTTGCCGCCGAACTCCATCAGGAAGCTGATGGCCGTGCCGTGGGCACCGCATCCGAAGCAGTGATAGAACTGCTTGGTGGGGCTTACGGTAAAGGACGGCGTTTTTTCGCTGTGAAACGGACAGCAGGCAACGAAGTTAGTACCCGCTTTTTTGAGCGGAACGTACGGGTCGACCACCGCCACGATGTCGACCCGGCTCAACAGCGTTTGAATAAAATCGTTAGGAATCATGGTCTTAACCCCGCCGGACCATGGCATCGCTGACGCACACCACGGGGCCCATGAAATACATTATAGGCGACGATTCCGGGTTTGCCGGAAAACTGCCTGAGCGGCAGAAAGACCCGCGCTTATCCTCAGGGGTTGAGCTTACTTTTGACCTTGGCCGAAACCAGGCTCATGTCGGCGCGGCCGGCCAGTTGCGGCCGGATCGCTGCCATCACCTTGCCCATCGCCGCCATGCCGACGGCCCCGGCCTGCGCCGCATCCGCCACGGCGCCAGCGACCAACGCGTCGATCTCCGCTTCCGAGAGCGGTTGGGGCATGTAAGCCTGCAACAGCACGATTTCGGCGCGTTCCGCCGCCGCGAGGTCCGGCCGGTTTCCCGCGTCGAACTGGGCGATGGACTCCCGGCGCTGTTTGATCATTTTGTCGATGATCGCTATGACGTCGGCGTCAGCAAGCTCGATGCGCTCATCGACCTCGCGCTGTTTCATCGCCGCGAGCAGCATCCGTATCGTCGACAGCCGCGTCGCTTCCTTCGCGCGCATGGCGTTCTTCATGTCCTCGGTGATGCGTGCTTTAAGCGTCATCGGCGGTCCTAGAACTGGGGACAGACCACGTTTTCAGAGGACGAAAACGTGGTCTGTCCCCAAAGGCACAAAAGCAAAAGGGGCGAATCGCTTCGCCCCTGGGATAGATCGACTCGGCGCGTTTCGCTTTAGTAGAGCTTGGGCGGCAACTGCTGGCTGCGCAGGCGCTTGTAGTGCCGCTTGACGGCGGCGGCGAGCTTGCGTTTGCGTTCAGCGGTCGGTTTTTCGTAGAACTCGCGGGCGCGCAGCTCGGTGAGCAGACCCGTCTTCTCGATGGTGCGCTTGAAGCGGCGCAGGGCCACTTCGAAAGGCTCGTTGTCGCGAACGCGAACGCTGGGCATGTTTATCGAATCCTTTGGGCAACAGCAACGATTTGGAACAGCCCAAAAGTATAACAAGCGGATAGCCGCGGCGCAAGGCGAGCGTTGTCAAATCCGCCATTGATGGCGGCGACCGAGGCGCGCGCCTTGTGCAGGTTCGCCGCGGGAACCGAGTGCGTGCGTGTCGGACGCTATACTGGTCCGATGCTGGTCTTGGGCGTAGAGACTTCCTGCGACGAAACGGGCGTTGCACTCTATGACAGCGCTCGGGGCCTGCTTGGGCACGCGCTGCATTCCCAGGTGGCGATGCATCAAGCCTACGGCGGCGTCGTCCCGGAGCTCGCCTCGCGTGACCATATTCGTCGGGTGGTGCCGCTGGTGGAGAGCCTGCTGGTCGACACGGGGACGGTCCTCGCCGACCTCGACGGGGTCGCGTTCACGCAGGGACCAGGGCTCGCCGGAGCCTTGCTGGTGGGCGCGAGCGTGGCCACGGCCCTCGGATTCGCGTTGGGCAAGCCCACGCTCGGGGTCCACCACCTCGAGGCTCATTTGTTGTCTCCGTTGCTCGGCGATCCTAAGCCGGCGTTCCCGTTCGTCGCGCTGCTGGTTTCCGGGGGGCACACGCAGCTCTACGCGGTGGCGGAAGTCGGCGACTACACGCTGCTGGGAGATACCCTCGATGATGCCGCCGGCGAAGCGTTCGACAAGACTGCGACGCTCCTTGGCCTCGGTTATCCAGGCGGGCCCGCGCTGGCGAAACTTGCCGAGACCGGGCGAGCGGGCGCCGTCGTATTGCCCCGGCCGATGAAGGACAGCGGCGATCTCAATATGAGTTTCTCCGGGCTGAAGACCGCAGTGCTGACGCTGGTCCGCGGTCAGGGCGGGCTCGCCGTGCAAAAAGCAGACATCGCGCGCGGGTTCGAGGACGCGATCGTCGATGTGCTTGTCGCGAAGACGCTCGCGGCGCTCGACCAGACGACATTTTCGCGGGTGGTCGTCGGCGGCGGCGTGGGGGCGAACCGCGTCCTGCGCGAGCGGCTGAGCACGGCAGCGAGCAAGCGCGGCGCCGACGTGTTCTACCCGGACCTGCAGTTTTGTACCGACAACGGCGCAATGATTGCGCTGGTCGGTGCGCTACGCTTACGACACGGCGCCGTGGACGATTACGCCTTCACCGTCAGGCCGCGGTGGGAGCTGGCCGACCTCTCTACGCCGCGATAAGTCGAAAAAACACCAAAGCTCAGACCCCGATCTTCGTTTCGTTGCCGGCAAGCAGCTTGCGGATGTTCGCCCGATGCCGCCACACCAGGAGCAGCGCGATGGGAATCAGCGCCCACGCTTGCGGCCTGTTGCCGAAGAAATAAAAACCCAGCGGCGGTGCCGCGATGGCAGCGATGATCGCCGCCAGCGAAGAGATGCGAAAGGCGAGCGCGACGGCGAGCCAGACGATAAGCACCGCAACCCCGAGCTGCCAAGACAGACCGAAAGCAATGCCGGCTGCCGTCGAGACGCCTTTACCGCCCGCGAAACGATGGAAGATTGGGTACAGATGTCCGAGAAAAACGGCAAGCGCGGCGCCTGCGGTCGCAAGCGACGCGTCACCCCAGCTTGCGCCCAGGTGATACGCGATCACGACCGCAGCTAACCCCTTGGCGCCGTCGCCGAAAAGCGTCAGCAGCGCCGCCGCTTTGCTGCCGGTGCGCAACACATTGGTGGCGCCGGGGTTACCCGAGCCATAGCTGTGCGGGTCCGGGAGTCCGAAAAGCTTGCTGACGACTACCGCAAACGAAATGGATCCGATCAGGTATGCCGCGACGATGACGGCAACGGTGGCGAGCGAAGGATTCATCTACAATGCGTGGCAGCCAGGCGCGGTGGATTGTAGCAAAGCGGCGCGAACACGCGTGCCGCTACGTTCCGCCTGTCCTGCACTCACTTCCGACTCGTTTTCCACTCATTTTCCACTGCCCGTGAACCGAATTTTCATCAACGATCTGCGCCTCGAGACGCGCATCGGCGTCTATGAGTGGGAACAACATTTGGCACAGCCGCTGCTGGTGAATCTCGAGTTCGAGCTGCCCTCGGCGCAGGTGTTCACCAGCGACCGTTTCGAGGATGCGCTCGATTACACGACGGTCGTCAAGCGGCTGCAAGCCCTCGCCGCGGACCATACGCATAAAATGCTCGAGCGCTTTGCCGAAGCCATCGCGGAAATTCTGCGTGGCGAGTTTGGAGCGCCATGGGCGAGCGTCAGAGTCGCCAAGCTGGCGCCGCTCGCAGGGGTCAAGCAGATCGGCGTTGCGATCGAACGCGGCACGCGAGTCTAAAGCTGCGCCTACGCATCGGTAAAGTCGTATGCATTCGACCTGCGATGCTGCCCGCATTGATCGGACCCGAGGCTCTCGTGGCTTTGTTGGCGGCGCGCAATCAGTCCGCGTCACGCATAAGCGACCATCGGAACGGACCACGGCTCCGGCCAGACAATGCCGTGCGCAAGAAAAGCTTCGTCGGCGACGCGCATGCGGGCAAAGCCGGCTGCAGCGAATTCGCGTTCCAGCGCCGCGCGCGAGAACAGCCGCATTTCCAGCGTCGCTCCGCTGCCTCCGTGAAACACGAGGTCGGTGAACGTCTGGTCGCGGCCGTCGGCGGTGCGGTTCTCCAGCCGCCATCCTTCCGGTGATTCGATCAGACGATAGTCGTGAAGTTCGGGAAAGTGCTCGACCGTGTC
>DAIQRF010000106.1:0-7429 GCA_036786505.1 Casimicrobiaceae bacterium
CCGCTTCCTTGTCGCCACGCGCCGCCCATACCTGCTGCCCGAACAGGATCGCCGGGCGCTCTGCGTTGACGAGCACGTCGGCGAGCCGCTCGACATCGCGCGGATCGCCGGCCGACCGGGTCGAGCCGCGGTAATGGCCGGGTTCCGGCAGGACTGCCTTCGCCACGTCGATCTCGCGGTCGAGCACGTCGCGCGGAATTTCGAGATACGACGGCCCGTACGCCCCCGCGAAGCACTCGCGCGCGGCCATCGCGATCATGTCGGCCACGCGTTCGGTCGTCATCACCGTCGACGCGAATTTGGTGATCGGCCGCATCAAGTCGACGTGCGGCAGATCCTGCAGCCCGCCCATACGCCATTGCGCGAGCGCGGTTTGGCCGCCGATGTGCAGCACCGGACTCTCCGAGCGGAATGCCGTCGCGATGCCGGTGACCGCGTTGGTGCAACCGGGGCCCGCGGTCGTGACCACACAGCCGAGCTTGCCCGTCTGCCGGGCGTAGCCATCCGCCGCATGCGCGGCAACTTGTTCGTGCCGCACGTCGACGATGCGGATGCCCTCGTCGATGCAGCCGTCGTAGATGTCGATGATGTGGCCGCCACAGAGCGTGAATATGGTGTCGACGCCCTCGCTCTTGAGCGCCTTGGCGACAAGATGACCACCGGAAATGACGCTGGCGTCCCGGGTCTTCTGCTTGAGGGTGTCTTCCGCCGTCGTCGTCGTGGGTTTTGCTGCTGGCTTCGCGGATGTGTATTGCATGACTGGGCTCCGTATCCGGGATGGACTGGCTTTTTTTAGGTATTCGGCATAACGTATGTGGTATATCACCGAAAGTCAACCACGATTTCAGGATGCGGCTGGCCTGAATGCCTCGGCGGTGACCGGCGGTGCGGCAGCCGCGATTTCGGTACGGTTTGGCCGGCTCGGGCGGCGAACCGAAACCGCACCCGAGCTTCCTGCCGGGCTGAATTCCGGCGAGAATGGAAGGACCATGGCAGCAATCACCGACGCTCCCGCGCAGGCGCCGCAGCCGCTGGTGCTGCAGCCGCTGAATACCAACGTGAGCTTCCGCGACCAGGCATACGCGGCCCTCAAGCAGGCGATCATGGACGCCGACATCTATGCGCACCTGGACGAGATACGCCTGGACGAGCGACAGCTCAGCCAGGCGCTCGGCGTCAGCCGCACGCCGATTCGCGAGGCGATGACGCTGCTCGAGCAGGAGGGCTTCCTGCGCACCGTGCCGCGCCGCGGAGTGTTCATCGTGCGCAAGACCAAGAAGCAGATTGTGGAAATGATCGAGATGTGGGCCGCGCTCGAAAGCATGGCGGCACGGCTTGCGACCATCAATGCCTCGGACGAGGACATCGGCGCGCTGCGCCACATGTTCGACGAGTTCCGCAACGCCACGCCGGCCGAGCACATCGAGGAATATTCGGATGCGAACATCGCGTTTCATCAGGCGATCATTGGCCTCTCCGGCTCGCACCTGATGGGCAAGACGATCGAGAATCTTTTCATCCAAGTTCGGGCGATACGGAGGATGACGATCTCGCAAAGCGACCGCGCGGCGCGCTCGATCGTCGATCACATGCGGATCATCGAAGCGCTGGAAAAGCGCGATACCGAGCTTGCCGAGCGCCTGGTACGCCAGCACTCGCTGGACCTTGCCGCGCATGTCGAAAAATACTGCGACTTTCTCCAATGACGCCATGACCCGTAAGATCCGCGAACGAACGCAGCCCGCCGGCGGTCGCGCATGAGCGAAGTATCGGTCGTCGATACATCCGCGCTCGGCCGCAAACGCGGCGTCCGCGGCCATCCGAAGGGGCGTCCGGTCGACCCGCAGGCGGTGACCGAGATCCGCGTCCTGCTCGGCGATTCGCCGCGTCAGCGCGATCTGCTGATCGAGTTCCTGCATCGCATCCAGGATCGCTACGGGCATATTTCGGCGGCGCATATCCTCGCGCTGGCCGAGGAGCTCAAGCTCGCGCGCACCGAGGTCTACGAAGTTGCGACCTTCTATCACCACTTCGACGTGGTGAAGGAGGGCGAAACGCCGCCACCGGCGCTGACGGTGCGGATCTGCGAGACGCTGTCCTGTCAGATGGCCGGCGCCGATGCATTGCGCCACGCCGTCGAGCGCGCGAGCGGCGCCGGCGTGCGGGTGATAGGCGCGCCTTGCATCGGTCGTTGCGAGCATGCGCCGGCGGCGATTGTCGGACGCCATTGTGTCGACGGCGCGACGGCGGAAAAGATCGCTGAGGCGATTGCGCGCAAGCGAACCGAAGCCGAGTTGCCGTCGTATGTCGATTACGCCGCGTACTGCGCTGACGGCGGCTATCGCACGCTGCTCGCGTGCGGGCGTGGCGAGCGACCCGTCGACGCGGTCATTGACGCACTGGAGCACTCGGGCCTTCGGGGCCTGGGCGGCGCCGGGTTTGCGGTGGGACGCAAGTGGCGCATCGTGCGCGCCGAGCCCGCGCCGCGGCTGATGGCGGTCAACATCGACGAGGGCGAGCCGGGCACGTTCAAGGATCGCTACTATCTGGAGCGCGATCCGCACCGTTTCATCGAGGGCATGCTGATCGCGGCGTGGGCCGTCGGCATCGACGACATTTACCTATATCTGCGTGATGAGTACGCTGCCTGCCGGGCGATACTCGGGTGCGAGCTTGCGGCGCTGCAAGCCAAGCCTCCCCGCCCGCTGCCGCGGATTCATCTGCGGCGCGGCGCCGGAGCGTATATCTGCGGCGAAGAGTCGGCGATGATCGAATCGATCGAAGGCAAGCGCGGCATGCCACGCCTTCGTCCGCCTTACGTCGCGCAAGTGGGACTCTTCGGGCGTCCCACGCTCGAGCACAATATGGAAACGCTGCACTGGGTGCGAGACATCCTGGAGAAGGGCGCGGAGTGGTTCGCGGGTCAGGGACGCAACGGGCGCAAGGGCCTGCGCTCCTTTTCGGTCTCCGGGCGGGTGGCGAAACCGGGCGTGCATCTCGCGCCGGCGGGCATCACCGTGCGCGAGCTGATCGACGAATATTGCGGCGGCATGCTTGCCGGACACCAGCTCTACGCTTACCTGCCGGGCGGCGCCTCGGGCGGCATTCTGCCGGCACGCTTGAGCGATGTCCCGCTGGACTTCGATACGCTGCAGCCACACGGATGTTTTATCGGCTCCGCGGCGGTAATCGTCCTTTCGCAACACGACCGCGCACGCGACGCCGCGCTCAATCTGATGCGCTTTTTTGCCGATGAATCCTGCGGTCAATGCACGCCCTGCCGCGTCGGCACGCAAAAGGCGGTCGGGCTGCTCGCCCGGCCGACATGGGACACCGCGCTGCTGGCGGAGCTTGCTCAGGTCATGATCGACGCGTCGATTTGCGGGCTCGGGCAGGCGGCGCCCAACCCGGTGACGTGTGTGATCAAATATTTTCCTCAGGAGCTCCTCGAATGAACGCGCCGTATGAAAAAGCGCTCGACGTGCAGCGCACCGAGTTTCGCTTGAACGGTGTCGAGCTGAGCGCCCTGCCCGGTGAGACGATCATCCAGGCGGCGCAGCGTCACGGCGTCGACATCCCGCATCTTTGCTACCAGGACGGCATGCGCGCCGACGGCAATTGCCGCGCCTGCATGGTCGAGATCAAGGGCGAGCGCGTGCTGGCGCCGTCGTGCTGCCGCGCACCCACGGCGGGGATGGACGTTTCGAGCGACAGCCCGCGCGCGGTGCACGCGCAGAAGCTGGTGGTCGAAATGCTGGCCGCGGACGTGCCGCAAAGGGTTTACAAGCTCGACTCGGAGCTGGACTACTGGAAGCGCTGGCTGAAGGTCGGTGTGCCGCGCTTCGAGGCGCGTGCGCAGCCGCCTGCCGACCTATCGCACCCGGCGATGGCGGTCAATCTCGATGCCTGCATCCAGTGCACGCGTTGCGTACGCGCCTGTCGCGAAGAACAGGTCAACGACGTGATCGGCTACGCGTTTCGCGGCGCCGGCTCGCAGATCGTGTTCGACCTTGCCGACCCGATGGGCGAATCCACCTGCGTCGCGTGCGGCGAATGCGTGCAAGCCTGTCCCACCGGTGCGCTCGCGCCGGCGCACGACGCCTATCTCGTCCCCGTGGACAAGACTGTGGCGTCGGTGTGTCCCTATTGCGGCGTGGGTTGCCAGCTCACCTATCACGTGGCGGACAATCACATCGTGCGCGTCGAAGGGCGCGATGGCGTGGCCAATCGCGAGCGCCTTTGCGTCAAGGGGCGCTTCGGCTTCGACTACGTTCATCACCGTCAGCGACTGACCACGCCGCTGATCCGCAGGCCCGGGATGCCCAAATCCGCCGATTTCGTGATGGACCCGGCCGATGCGCTGTCGGTGTTTCGTGAAGCGAGCTGGGAAGAGGCGCTCGACCTGGCGGGTGGCGCGCTACGGGGCATTCGCGATACGCGCGGGCCGCGGGCGCTGGCGGGGTTCGGGTCGGCGAAGGGGTCGAACGAGGAAGCGTACCTGTTTCAGAAGCTCGTCCGCACCGGTTTTGGCTCGAACAATGTCGATCATTGCACGCGGCTCTGCCACGCATCGAGCGTCGCGGCGCTGCTCGAAGGCATCGGCTCGGGCGCGGTATCGAATCCGGTCATGGACGTCATGCTCGCCGACGTGGTCCTGCTCATCGGCGCCAATCCGGTGGTGAACCATCCGGTTGCGGCAACGTGGATGAAAAACGCCGTCAAGCGCGGGACCAAGCTCATTCTCGCCGATCCGCGGCGCTCGGAGCTCGCGCGGCACGCCACGCACTACCTGCAGTTCAAGCCGGATACCGATGTCGCCCTGCTGAACGCGATGATGCACACGATCGTCGAAGAGGGCTGGGTCCAGGAGAGTTTTGTCGCCGACCGTACCAACGGCTTCGAGGCGCTCAAGGCCAACGTCGCCGGTTACAGCCCGGAGGCGATGGCGCCGCTATGTGGCGTTCCCGCGACGATCATTCGCGAGGTGGCGCGGCTCTACGCCACGTCGCGCGGGTCGATGATCCTGTGGGGCATGGGAATTTCACAGCATATCCACGGCACCGATAACGCGCGCTGCCTGATCGCGCTGGCGATGATGACCGGCCAGATCGGC
The DNA here is from genome assembly GCA_036786505.1 of Casimicrobiaceae bacterium. Taxonomy (GTDB): domain Bacteria; phylum Pseudomonadota; class Gammaproteobacteria; order Burkholderiales; family Casimicrobiaceae; genus PALSA-1003. The sequence continues at coordinate 5,114 of DAIQRF010000106.1, forward strand.
CGCCCGGGGACCGGGCTGCACCCGCTTCGGGGACAGAACAACGTCCAGGGGGCGAGCGACGTCGGCCTCATCCCGATGATGCTTCCCGACTACATGCGGGTCGATAACCAGGAGGTGCGCGCGCGCTTCGAAGCAGTATGGGGCGCCAAGCTCGATCCGGTACCCGGACTCACCGTCGTCGAAATCATGGACGCGGTGCACGCGGGGGACATTCGCGGCATGTACATCATGGGCGAAAACCCGGCGATGTCCGATCCCGATGTCAATCATGCGCGCGAGGCCTTGGCGAAGTTGGAAATGCTGGTGGTGCAGGATATCTTCCTGACCGAAACCGGCTATCTCGCCGACGTCATCCTGCCCGCGTCCGCCTTCCCGGAGAAAACCGGCACCTTTACCAACACCGACCGGGCGGTGCAGCTCGGCCGCCAGGCGCTCGAGCCGCCGGGCGAAGCGCGGCAGGATCTGTGGATCATCAACGCCATGGGCAGGCAGCTCGGGCTTGATTGGCACTATGAGCATCCGGGCCAGGTGTTCGAGGAAATGCGCAGGACGATGCCGTCGATTGCCGGGATCACCTGGGCCCGCTTGGAGCAGGAACACGCCGTGACCTATCCGTGCGAGCACGAAGGTGATCCGGGCGAGCGGGTGGTATTCACCGAACAATTTCCAACCGCGACCGGAACCGGTCGATTCGTCCCCGCGCAGATCATTCCCGCCGCGGAGCGGCCCGATACGGCATATCCTTTTGTGCTGATCACTGGGCGCCAGCTCGAGCATTGGCACACCGGCAGCATGACCCGGCGCACCGAGGTTCTGGACAGCATCGAGCCGGCGCCGGTAGCATCGATTCATCCCGACGATCTTCGGGCGCTGGGGGTTGCAGCGGGGGGCGTGGTTACGGTGGCCTCGCGACGCGGCAGCGTCACCCTCTTCGCGCGCGCGGATGACGGCACGCCGAGAGGGGCGGTGTTCATTCCGTTCTGCTACTACGAAGCCGCGGCGAATCTGCTGACCAACCCGGCGCTCGATCCCTTTGGCAAGATTCCGGAGTTCAAGTATTGCGCGGTACGGGTCAGCGCCGGCGGAACCGTGGAGCCCGGCCAAGGTTACAACAACGCGGCGCGCGACGAGATGGCGAGTCCTGCCGCCTGAAACGGTTTGGGGGGCTTGGCAGGTTTAGAATAGGTGGCCGTTTCTTGCGGCAACAACAATATCCCGGCGGACCGGGCCCTAATGGACCGCGTCCGATCGGCAAACCTGGAGGAGGAACAGATGAACAAGTTCAAGCACACCGGCATGCTTGCCACGCTGATGACCGCGCTGCTGGCGGGCTCCGTCGTGGCCGCGCCAGTCGTCATGCGGGCCTCGCATCAATTTCCGGGCGGCAAGGGCGACGTGCGCGACGACATGGTGCAGATGATCGCGCGCGAGGCCAAGGCCGCAAACGTCGATCTCGACATCCAGGTCTATCCGGGCGCCTCGCTCTTTAAGGCGGAGCAACAGTGGAACGCGCTGGTCAACGGCCAGCTCGACATCACGTTGTTCCCGCTCGATTACGCGAGCGGCCAGGTGCGCGCCTTCAGCGCGACGCTAATGCCCGGCCTGGTGCGCAGCTACGACCGCGCCAAACGCCTCAACGACTCGCAGTTCATGAAGGACATTCGCGCGCACATCGAGAAGGCCGGCGTAATCGTGCTGTCGGATGCCTGGTTCGGCGGCGGCATGGTGTCCAAGCGCGGATGCATCCTCGAGCCCAATGACGTCAAGGGGCTGAAGTTCCGCGCCGCGGGTCCGACCTTCGCCCAGATGTGGCAGGCGGCCGGCGCCTCGATCGTGTCGATCCCGTCGAACGAGATCTACAACGCCTTCCAGACCGGCGTGGCCGAGGCAACCGACACCAGCATGGGCAGCTTCCTGTCCTTCCGTCTCTACGAGCAGGCGAAATGCCTGACCGCGCCGGGCACCAACGCGCTGTGGTTCATGTACGAGCCGCTACTGATGTCGAAAAAGAGCTTCGACAAGCTCGACAAGAAGCAGCAGGACGTGCTCCTCCAGGCCGGAAAGAAGGCGCAGAAGTACTACGAAGACAAGGCCGAGTCGGTCGACGCGGCGACGATCAAGGCCTACAAGGATCACGGCGTCGAGGTCAAGACCCTGACCGACGCGCAGTACAAGCAGTGGATCGAGATCGCGAAGAAGAGTTCCTACGCGGAGTTCGCCAAGGACGTGCCGGACGGCAAGAAGCTCATCGACGAAGCGATGAGCGTCAAATAAGACGCTTTGGGTCTTTTTTGTCGGCGGGAGGCATGCGCCGCC
>DAIQRF010000107.1:0-7218 GCA_036786505.1 Casimicrobiaceae bacterium
CTTCTTTGTAAGGCCGGGCCCAAATCAAGACTCAAAAAGCCGGGACAAGATCGAATTGTGACCTACCCACATTTGATGTGCCACAACTGTGCCTTGGATACATTGGTTTCGATATTGGCAAGCGTTGCAAGTTGTTGATTTACTGGTTACTGCATTAGAACAAATCCGCCTCATAACCCGAAGGTCACAGGTTCAAATCCTGTCCCCGCAACCCATAAATCAAGGACTTGCCATTGGCAGGTCCTTTTTATTTCTTGAGACTGTGACTGAATTGTGCCGTAAGTTTTCGGATTAACCCGAGGGTCGACCTTCTACTCCCGCGCTAACGCAATGCCAATCAATTGTTTATGGCGCACCAACAAATTGGCCGATCAAGCCTGCGCCAAAATTGTGCCGCTGTGCCCAAACAACCCGAGTGTCGGTGCGAAAAATTGTAGACTATCGTGAACGATCGCGCAGTCAAGGCCGTGACGCGCAGGTCGGCATAGCCTTGTATGCGTCAAGGTATTGAGCTCGTCGCCTTTCGGTAGGACGTGAGTGCTCTGCTGTTGTCAATTGCAGCCGCTCGATTTCGATTGATCGTTGACGCTGCGCGCCTTTGGTGAATCATCAAGCACTATCTACGCAAGTCATCAAACCCGAGCAACAGGCGGCGCACGTCGCGAAAGCAACCATCAAATGGAGGAAGAAACGCGACTTGGGTGGCTAGACGTCGCTCCCAGCCAATCTTGAGCGCGCGTTCCACACGGTCCAGTCTTGGCACGAGTACATCAGCCTCCCGCCCGGGCCGGCTGGCCAGTTTCTGGCTTAAGCCTGCGACCATATCCTCAGGATGCCGAAGTAGCTTCGCATCCGCCATGTGCCATAGGTCGTAGAGATCGCGCGGCTCCCTTCGAGCGCCGTCGGTGACAGCAAGAATTTTCTCCACCGCGATTTCGTCAAGCGAGTAAACCAGGATCCCACGGTCTTCCGGGAAGTCGAATTCCGGATAGCTTCGTAGCACGGGAAGCGTTTGCAGCGGAAAGACCATCGTCTCGATGCGCGTGACGTCAACCTTGACGCGACCGGCTGCAGGTCTTGGTCCCTGGTAAGTGAAATAGAACGTGTCGCCTCGATCGCGGCTCACCGCTGCTCCATCGTTCTCAAGCGCAAAGCGAATGCCGCTCTGCTGCTCGAGCGACGCGAATACTTCGCGGAAGCTGGCCAAAATGTCCGGCAACGAAGTGTCGGTGGTCAAGGTGAAATCGAGATCTTCCGAGAACCGGTACTCGCCATAGTGGATGCGACGAAGCGCGGTGCCGCCTTTGAAGGCTAAAGATCGGCCAAGCGTACCGTGTGACGGCAAGACGCATAACAGCCAGGCGAGACAGTAGTCACGCTCCACGGTGTCTTCGGCGACGCGCAGCGCTTTCTTCCCGTGCGCAGCTTTCGCTTCTTCGTACAATCGGTTGGCGAGCCGAGACAAATCACGCTGCGTGATCATGTTACGTGCCAGCCGCGGCGAGCAAAGCGTCCGGTGATTGGTTTAACCACAGACCCCAGTCGGCCCGGCGCGGTCCGGCCGCGTCGAGGCCGGGATCGAGTTTGACGATGCCCGAAGGCAACGATCGTTTCATTGTCGCCAACAGCGCCGCGTCAGCCATATCGAACAATTCCATGAGGAAGCCCGCGCGCCGCATTGTCGCGGCAACGCCGAGACGGGTTGCGTATTCTGCGATGCGGGGGGCGTTGGCGTTGCCTTTGGCCATGAAGAAAGCTTTCGCGGCTTCGGTAAACCCACCGCAATAGTCCGGCTGGCGTACCGCATCGACGAGCGTACGTTCGACGTCGCTGGTACGCACGTGTTGCTTGTCGCCGAGATCGTGCTCGACCACCCCAAAGAAGTGGTCGGGCTTTATCGTCACGAAGTGCACGGGATTTCCGCCTAACATGCGGTCGCGCAGACGGTGTGACGTGCTCGCGTAGACGTTGAAGTTCGGTTGCGTTTGCAGCCGATGCAGGTCCAGCGCAGAGGCGTGGGAAAGAAAACAGGGCGTTATCCCCACCGCCTGCTGGACCAGCAAGTAGCGGTCGGCAAGATGCGTGGAGACGTTGCCTAACTCGAACGGGACTAGGTTGAAAACCCCTCGTCCGGCGCTCGTAAAGACGCCCCGCCGAATGGCCTTGCGCAGAAGGCTCGCGGTTTTCCGATGGTCGTCGCCGAGGATGCGAGACGCTTCCGTGAGGTCGAACACGGTTCGACCCTGCTCATAAAGCTGGGTCACCAGGGCGGCTGTCTTGCGTCCCAGCGTTTTGCTGGCGCTTTGCATGTCTTTTTGTGTAGCGAAAACGGTTTGAGGGTACGCTTATGCTACACATAATATCGTGAGGGCGCCATGTATGTCAAGTTGTGTATCGTTTAAGACTTTCTAAGACGCTTTTGTTACATAATTTATCAAACATACGGACAGTCTAATTAGCTCCCGATCGTCAAATTGTTCTTGATCAGGCTGTGCCCACCCATCGGTCCAAGCGACCTGCACCCGGTCGAGATTCAAAGGCTCGCAACAGTCATTCCGAGCGACTTGGCACTCTCGATCATCGTCTGATCTAGGCAGAGAAGGCCCTGTGTGTTGAGGCTCTCGGCGATGGCAAGGTGAAGCGCGTCGCCCGCCCTCAATTTCAACGCGTCATTGCCCGCCAGTTCGGCGGCGCGGCGGAAGTTCTCTCGTCTGGGAACGGCGATCGTGCAATGCTTTTGCGCGAATTCGTACATCCGCGCCGTAGCCTGTTTCACGAGGTTCGCTGTCGCCTGGCCCGTACGCCGCTTGATCGCGGCGGCCGAGGCGAATTCGACCAAGGTCCACTCGCTGATCGCGAGATGCTCGCCCGAGGACTCAAGCCACACGGCTACCAGCTTAAGTCGGGAGTGCGCAGGTACGAAAGCCAACGAAGGGATCATGACGCTCTGGCTGATAAAAATTGCGAAAGCGGTGGTGCACGAGCCGCGATCGGGTCGCCCAAGATCCGCCGCGCATCACGTAATGGGTTCCGAACCAGGGCGCAGAGTAATCCGCGTATGGGTCCGCAGAAAAATCCGGATACGGAACAAACTTGCTGCTGGTCCATTCCCAGACGTTGCCGAGCATTTGCGCGATGCCCGTCGGCGCTGATTGGCCAAATGCGCTCGCGTCGACAGGCGCGCCGAAGGCGGCGTCCAGGTTGGCGTTGCCTGCTGCAGCCTGCCACGGGCGGTCGTCAGCATCGCTTGGCAATCCATGGCGTGCTGCGTATTCCCATTCCGCTTCGGTCGGCAGGCGGCGGCCGGCCCACCGGCACCAAGCGTCGGCCTCAAACCAGTTGATATGTTGCACCGGTGCTTGCAAGGCAAGCGGCTTGAGAACGTCGAAATACCGCGTTTGCCACGCGCTGCTACGGGGTGTGTCGGCGCGCCAATACGCCGGTGCCGTGCGGCCTGCTTGGGCAAGCCAGGCTCGTCCGGCCTCCGACCACAGCTCAGGCCGCGCGTACCCGTCATCCTCCACGAATTCAAGAAACTCCGCGTTGGTGACGCAGCGCCGAGCGATGGCGAAGGGCGCCACAAACGTTCGGTGCGCCCATTTCTCGTTATCGAAAACGAAGCGACGGCTGGCCACGGTACGTGTCGTGCCCAGCTCGATTTCTCCTCCGGGCAGCGTGACGTCGTGGCTGATTTCAGCGCCGGGGTAAGCCCTCGCAGGTGGAGACTGCGAGTCGCGCAGCAGGACGGGCGCCGGAAGCGCAAGTGTTTGCAGCGTCATCAGTAACGCCTCGCCGTGCATGTCCTCGTGATACAGCGCGAGTTCGAAAAAATAGCGGTCGCCATCCTTGGACGCCGCGAGTATCTCCTGTGTCTCGGCGAGCGTCGCATCCAGGTACGCATGAATCGCATCCCAAGCCGGTAAAGGTAGCGTCCAGCGGGTCGTGTACGGGACCTTGCTCGAATCCCAAAGGGCGTCCGCCCCGGCCAAGAGCGATGGCGCAGGTATTTCATTTTTTCCGCGGTAGCGTCGGCACCAGTACTCCTGGAACCAACCGATATGGCCGATTTCCCAGCGCGGGAGATTCACCCCGGAAATTTGCGGAAATCGCTGCTGGGCGTCGGTCAGATGGGCGTACAGAGCGAGCGTATAATTCCGCGAATCACGCAGCGCGGCGGCAAGTGCATTCGCCGACCGTGTCGATAGCGCCTCTGGATCGTCAACTCGCACCATGCCTCTTCTCGCTGCTCCTACGCTGCTTGTTGTCACCCCGTATCTCGCCGCGGCCAACAACGGCAATTGGCGCACGGCCACTCGCTGGGCGCGGCTGTTATCGCCGCACTACCGGGTGATTGTACAATCTGCGGAGGACCCGGTAACGGGTGCTGATCGTGACGATGCGATCGCGATGATCGCGCTGCATGCCCGCCGCAGCCGGCCAGCCATCGCCGCCTGGAGGGAAGCGCGTCCCGATCGTGCGCTGATTGTCGCCCTGACCGGAACGGATTTGTACAAGGATCTGCCGGCAGGCGATGCGGATACCCGGGCATCGATCGCCGAGGCGGACAGATTGATCGTGCTGCAGGATGACGCGCCCAATTTCGTTCCGCGAGAAGACCGCGGCAAGACTGACGTCGTTTTTCAGTCGGCGCGCGCGCTGGCACCATGGTGTCGTAAGCGCGAGGATCGGCTCCATTGCATATTGGTGGCGCATTTGCGTCCCGAAAAAGATCCGGCGACGGTATTTGCCGCCTGGCGCGCCCTGTCCGCCGAACTCCCCATCTTTCTGACCATTATCGGCGACGCTCTCGACGCTGCCCTGGGCGATGCTGCGTGCGCGCTGGCTGCCACCGATCCACGGGTACGATGGCTCGGTCCCCGGCCACACGCCCGCACTCGGCAGGCAATCAAGCGTGCGCACCTGCTTCTTTGCCCGTCGCGGCTGGAAGGCGGCGCGAACGTGGTGGTGGAGGCCATCACCGCGGGGACACCGGTGATCGGCAGCCGCGTGTCGGGTAACGTCGGCATGCTCGGCGACGACTATGGGGGATATTTTCCGGTTGGCGAGGCCGCCGCTTTGGCACAGCTATTAGCTCGAGTCTGGAAGAACCCGGCGCTTCATGATGCGCTGGCATCGCAATGCCTTCGCCGGTCGGCACGCTTCACCCCAGTGGCGGAACGTGCCGCGCTCGCGTTGTCGCTCACCCATGCACTGGCCGGCCGGAACGATGCCATCGATACAGTGTCGGATCGAAGGCACGGTTCAACCCGCACGCCGCCGCGCATAATATTCCGTCCCCAAAGCCGCCAGCTTCGACGCTAACCGAGGAAGCTCATGAACGCACCCGATCGCGCCGCCTTGCGCCTTACCCAGTTCAGCCACGGCGGCGGCTGCGGCTGCAAAATCGCGCCAGGCGTACTGCAGCAGATCATCGCCAAGTCGTCGGCCACAATGCTGCTTCCTAAGCAGCTCCTGGTAGGTATCGAAACCGCAGACGACGCCGCGGTCTATCGGATCAACGAGCGGCAGGCAATCGTCGCCACGACCGATTTTTTCATGCCGATCGTCGACGACCCTTACGACTTCGGCGCGATCGCTGCAACCAATGCCATCTCCGACGTATACGCAATGGGCGGCACGCCGCTCTTCGCGCTGGCGCTGGTCGGGATGCCGATCAAAGAACTTCCGGTCGAGACCATCCGCCGGATTCTCGAAGGCGGAGAGGCAGTGTGCGCGAAAGCCGGCATCCCGATTGCCGGCGGCCACACCATCGATTCGATCGAACCGATCTATGGCCTGGTTGCGATAGGGCTGATCGACCCCAGGAACCTGAAGCGAAACGCGGGTGCCGAACCGGGCGACGCCCTGATTCTTGGAAAACCGCTTGGCGTGGGCGTCTACAGCGCTGCACTGAAAAAAGACCGGCTTTCGGCCGAGGGCTACCGTACCATGATTGCAAGCACAACGCAGCTCAACACCCCGGGGATTGCATTCGGCGCACTCGATGCGGTCCACGCCTTGACCGACGTCACTGGGTTCGGTTTGCTGGGCCATCTTCTCGAGATCTGCAAAGCTTCAAACACCGCCGCAACGGTCGAGTTCGCGCGCGTTCCGCTACATCCCGAAGTACTGGAACTTGCGCGCGACGGAATCTTCACCGGCGCATCAGGCCGCAACTGGGAAAGTTATGGCCAGGACGTGACGCTGGACGCCGCTCTCGGCGACGCTGAGAAGGTATTGCTGACCGATCCGCAGACTTCAGGCGGGCTGCTGGTCGCCTGCGCCCAGCCCGCAGTCAAGGAAGTGCTGGCGATTTTTGCGAGTCAAGGATTCGCGCACGCGGCGGTTATCGGCGAGGTCGCTCCCGGCACGCCGCGTGTGAGCGTGAGCTGAGATGAGCCGGCCGTTCCGGATCGTATTGCTGAGCGGGGTCCTCGCGTGCGCTGGCCTCGCCAGCGCACAGAACGTATTGAAGGTTTCCGCGATCCCAGACGAAGCGCCGACAGAACTGCTGCGAAAATTTACACCATTGGGAAAATATCTCGAATCGCAGATCGGAATGAAAGTCGAATTTACGCCTGTCACCGATTATGCGGCGACCGTCGAGGGGCTCGCGGCCAAAAAGCTCGACATGGTGTGGTTTGGTGGTTTTACGTTCGTGCAGGCATATATGCGCACGAACAAAACCGCGATCCCGCTGGTGCAGCGCGCCGAAGATCAGGCGTTTCGGTCGGTGTTCATCACCAGGGTCGACAGCGGGATCAATTCCCTCGCCGACCTAAAAGGAAAAAATTTCGTCTTCGGCTCAGTGTCGTCGACCTCCGGACATTTGATGCCCCGGTATTTCCTGCTGCAAAACGGCGTTAACCCGGACAAAGACATGCGAATCGCATTTTCAGGTGCTCATGACGCGACGGTGTTCCAGGTCGCCGGCGGCAAGGTTGACGCCGGCGCATTGAACATATTGGTCTGGACCAAGATGGTGGAAGAAAAAAAAGTCGATACCAGCCAACTTAAGGTTTTCTATACCACTCCGCCATACTACGACTACAACTGGACCGTACGCGGCGACCTCGATGCCGCACTCGTGTCTAAGCTAAGGGAGGCATTTTTGGCCCTCAATCCGAACAATCCCGCACATCGGAAAATTCTGGCGTTGCAGCGGACGTCGAAGTACGTACCGACCAGGCCGGAGAACTACAAAGGCATCGAGGATGC
>DAIQRF010000108.1:0-7216 GCA_036786505.1 Casimicrobiaceae bacterium
AGGAGCAGACGAACATGGCTGTCCAGCAAAACAAGAAGTCGCCGTCAAAGCGCGGCATGCATCGTGCGCATTCTTTTCTTCCCAAGCCTCCCCTCGCGGTGGAACCGGTCAGCGGCGAGGTTCATCTCCGCCATCACATAAGCCCCAGCGGATATTACCGCGGCAAGAAGATCGTCAAGACCAAGGCTGACGAGTAGACCGCCTCCGTGCCGCAGAGCGCACGGTGTTTGTTCGCGGTGCGCTGTGCGGCCGGTCCGCTGCCGATTTCAGCGCGCGATTGATTGACTTCACAACGCGTCGCCGCTGAATCTATGCCCATTAGCATAGCCGTCGACGCGATGGGGGGCGATCACGGGCCGCCCGTCACCGTCGTTGCGTCGATCCGCTTTCTCGAGGAGACGCCAGACGCGAGCGTCATCCTCGTCGGCCGCGACGACGACATTCGCAAAGCGCTGAGCACCGTTCGCTCTACTGCGACAGACAGGATCTCCGTTCGCACCGCGACCGAAGTCGTCGAAATGCACGAAGGTCCGGCAAGCGCACTGCGCGGCAAGAAAGACTCATCGATGCGCGTCGCCGTCAATCTGGTCAAGGACGGCAGTGCCCAAGCGTGCGTGTCGGCCGGCAACACGGGGGCGTTGATGGCGATTTCGCGTTTTGTGCTCAAGACCTTGCCGGGCATCGATCGACCGGCAATCGCGTCGCAGCTACCGACGCGCAAGGGCGTGACCACCGCGCTCGATCTTGGCGCAAACGTCAATTGCACCGCTGAGCAACTCGTCCAGTTCGCAGTCATGGGCAGCGCGCTGGTCGCCGCCGTCGACGGCATCGAGCGGCCGACCGTGGGCCTGCTGAACATTGGCGAGGAAGACATCAAAGGCAACGATGTGGTCAAGCAGACGGCAGAGCTGCTCAAGGCTTCCGACCTCAATTTTTATGGCAACGTCGAAGGCAACGATATCTACAAGGGGACGACCGACGTCATCGTCTGCGACGGTTTTGTCGGCAACGTCGCGCTCAAGACATCGGAAGGATTGGCGCTCATGCTTTCGGATTTCCTGCGCGAGGAGTTCACGCGCAATCCGATGCGCAAGCTGCTCGGCTTGTTCGCGCTGCCGGTGCTTGCGGCGTTCAAGCGGCGCGTCGACCCGCGGCGCTACAACGGGGCAACACTCATCGGACTGAAGGGCGTGGTCGTCAAAAGCCACGGCTCCGCCGACGCGCTTGCTTTCCGCTACGCGCTCAAAAAGGCTTACGCCGAAGCGGCGCACGGTGTGCTGGAACGCATCGCGCAGCGTCTCGCGGCGATGCCTATGCCGGCGATCGCCGCAGTCGCCATGCCAGGTTCGAACGATGTATAGCAGGATCGTCGGCACCGGCGGCTATCTGCCCGCGCAGCTCCTGACCAACGCCGAGCTAGCGCGCCGGATCGACACCAGCGACGAATGGGTGCGGACGCGCACCGGCATTCGTCAACGATACATTGCGGCGCCGGACGAACAGACCAGCGATCTGGCGCTGGCCGCGTCGAAGCAGGCTCTGGCGGTTGCGGGTGTTGTGCCGGCCGACCTCGATCTGATCGTCGTCGCGACCACCACGCCGGACATGATCTTTCCCTCAACGGCGTGCATTTTGCAGGCCAAGCTCGGCGCAAGCGGCGGCCCGGCGTTCGACGTTCAGGCGGTTTGCAGCGGATTCGTTTACGGGCTGGCGATGGCCGATTTGATGATCAAAAGCGGCGCGGCCAGGAATGCGCTGGTGGTCGGTGCCGAAATCTATTCGCGAATACTCGATTGGAACGATCGCGGCACATGCGTCCTCTTTGGGGACGGCGCCGGCGCGGTTGTGCTTGCACCATCGGAGGCGCCCGGGATAATGTCGGCGCATCTGCACGCCGACGGGCGCTATCGCGATATCCTCGCCGTACCGGGCGGCGTCGCTAACGGCGAAATTCAGGGCACGCCTTTTCTGCACATGGACGGAGGTGCGGTGTTCAAGTTCGCCGTCAAGGTGCTGGCCGAGGTTGCGCAGGAAGCACTTTCGGCAAACCATCTGCCGTCGAGCGCGATCGACTGGCTGATCCCGCACCAGGCGAACATCCGGATCATGGAGGCGACCATGAAAAAGCTTGGACTGCCGATGGAACGGATGGTAAGTACGGTCGCCGAGCACGCCAACACATCGGCGGCATCGATTCCGTTGGCGCTCGACGTCGCCGTTCGCGACGGCCGCATCCGGGCCGGAAATCACCTGATGCTGGCAGGTGTGGGCGGCGGCTTTACCTGGGGCTCCGTGCTCCTGCGTTGGCACTGACTGCGCGCCGCACGCGTTCGAATCAAGCTGAATCGACATCGATGAAACTCGCCATCGTATTTCCCGGGCAGGGCTCGCAGGCGGTCGGCATGATGGCGGGCTACGCCGAGCACCCTGTGGTGCGTGAGACTTTTGTCGAAGCGAGCCAGGTACTCGGGCAGGACCTGTGGGCGCTGGTGCAGGACGGCCCCGCCGAAGTACTCAACCAGACCGTGAATACGCAACCGGTGATGCTCACCGCCGACTTTGCGGTCTATCGCGCGTGGCGCGCCGCAGGCGGCGCCGAGGCCCCGGTGATGGCCGGGCACAGCCTGGGCGAATACGCGGCGCTGGTCGCGGCAGGAGCGATCGCGTTTGCCGACGCGCTGCCGCTGGTGCGCTTTCGAGCGCAGGCTATGCAGAACGCGGTTCCGCAGGGAGTAGGCGCGATGGCCGCCATCATGGGACTCGACGACGAAGGCGTGGTTGCGGCGTGCGCCGAAGCGGCGCAGATGCACAGCGTCGAAGCGGTCAACTTCAATGCTCCCGGCCAGGTCGTGATCGCGGGCCACAAGGAGGCCGTCGAGCGCGCGATCGTCGCCGCCAAGACAAGAGGGGCCAAGCGCGGACTGCTGTTGCCGGTCAGTGCGCCGTTTCACAGCAAGCTCTTGCAGCCGGCGGCGGAAAAGCTGGCAGCCTACCTTGCCGGCGTACCGGTGCGGGTCGCCCATCTTGCGGTCCTGCACAACGTCGATGTAGCGCGCGCCGTTACCCCCGACGCTATTCGTGCAGCGCTAGCGAAACAGGCAGCGAGTCCGGTTCGCTGGGTCGAGACGGTACAGGCGTTGGTGGCGCAGGGCGTAACGCATGTCATCGAGTGCGGACCTGGCACCGTCCTCACCGGACTCGCCCGGCGCATCGCCCCCGGTGTCGAAATATTACCGCTCAATGACGCAGACGCGATCGCGGCCGCGGTCGCCGCAACCGCACCAAAGGAGAGGGGCGATGCTCGACGGTAACGTGGCACTTGTCACCGGCGCGACGCGCGGTATCGGCAAAGCAATCGCAGAAACCTTGGCGCGTGACGGCGCAACCGTCGTCGGCACCGCGACTACCGACGAAGGGGCGGCAAGCATCGCTAAGTTCCTGCAAGCTGCGCATGGCAACGGGCAGGGCGTGAAGCTCGATGTCACCGACGCCAAGGCCGTCAGCGACACCATCGCCGATATCCAGGACCGTTTGGGCGAGGTTACGATTCTGGTCAATAACGCCGGCATCACTCGCGACAACCTGCTGGTGCGAATGAAGGACGACGAGTGGGACGCGATCCTGGATACCAATCTCAAATCGGCGTACCGATTGTCGAAGGCTGTTCTGCGCGGAATGCTGAAGGCTCGGCGCGGCCGCATCATCAACATCGGCTCGGTGGTCGGCGCCAGCGGTAATGCGGGTCAGACCAACTACTCGGCGGCGAAGGCGGCCCTGATCGGTTTTACCAAATCGCTGGCTCAGGAAGTGGGCAGTCGCGAGATCACGGTGAATTGCGTCGCTCCGGGCTTCATCGACACCGACATGACGCGCTCACTGGACGAGGCGCAGCGTGCGAGATTGATCGAGCGCATCCCGCTCGGACGTCTTGGGTCTCCTCAGGACGTGGCGTACGCCGTCGCGTTTCTAGCCTCGCCCGAAGCGGCGTATATCACCGGCGCAACCTTGCATGTCAATGGCGGCATGTATATGCAGTAGGCGAAAAAGGAAACGCATAAGCCGCAACTTTGGGCAAAAGCATCGCTTCTGGTAAAATTACCGGCTTTTGAACGTTCGGATCCCGCAAGGGGAGGAGAAGCATGGAAAACGTAGAGCAACGAGTCAAGAAGATCGTCGCCGAGCAGTTGGGCGTGAACGAGGCCGAAATCAAGAACGAGTCGTCGTTCGTCGACGACCTGGGTGCCGATTCGCTGGACACGGTCGAGCTCGTCATGGCGCTGGAAGAAGAGTTCGAGACCGAGATTCCCGACGAGGACGCCGAGAAGATCACCACCGTGCAGCAGGCAGTCGACTACGTCGGCTCGCATCTCAAGAAATAACGGCGCCCGCCTTGTCCCGGCCTCGGCCGCTGTCATCCTAACCCGCTGCCGGCAACCCACCGTCAGCTGCCGGACGGAAAAACGGCTGCTTCGCTTCGCTGGTCCTTCGTGGCAAATACCATGTCCAGACGCCGCGTCGTCGTAACCGGGATGGGCATCGTGTCTCCTGTTGGGATCGGCCTTTCTGCCGCGTGGGCGAACATACTCGCCGCACGCTCCGGCATTGCCACCATTACGCGCTTCGACGCGAGCGCCTTTTCGTCGCGGATCGCCGGTGAGGTGAAGAACTTCGACGTTACCCAATATCTCTCGGGCAAGGACGCGCGCCGCTACGATACCTTCGTCCATTATGGCCAGGTCGCAACCATGGAAGCCGTTCGCGACGCGGGTCTCGAGGGTTACAGCGGCGACCACGAGCGCGTCGGTGTCTGCGTCGGTTCAGGCATCGGTGGATTGCCGATGATCGAGGATACGTGCCGGGCGTATCAGCAAGGCGGCCCGCGCAAGATTTCACCGTTCTTCGTTCCCGGCTCGATCATCAACATGATCGCCGGCCTGGTGTCGATTCAGTATGGCTACAAAGGCCCGAATCTGGCGACGGCCAGCGCCTGCTCGACCGCGAATCACAGCCTCGGCGAGGCGTCCCGAATCATTGAGTATGGCGACGCCGACATCATGATCGCCGGTGGCGCGGAAGCGACCGTCAGTCCGCTCGGCATCGGCGGCTTTTGCGCCGCCCGAGCGCTGTCGCACCGCAATGACGATCCCGCAACAGCGAGTCGCCCGTGGGATGTCGACCGCGACGGATTCGTGCTGGGGGAGGGTGCCGGCGTGCTCGTCCTGGAGGAGCTCGATCACGCCAGGGCGCGAGGCGCCCGCATTTATTGCGAGCTGGCCGGATACGGCATGTCGGCCGACGCCCACCACATCACCGCACCGCCGGATGACGGAGCTGGCGCTGCGCGGAGCATGGCCAACGCGCTGAAGAACGGTGGCCTCAACGTAACAGATATCGACTATATCAATGCGCATGGCACGTCGACGCAGATTGGTGACGTTGCCGAATGCGTCGCCGTCAAGCGCTGCTTCGGCGATCACGCTGCGAAGCTCGCGATTTCGTCGACCAAGTCCATGACCGGACACCTGCTTGGCGCAGCAGGGGGCATCGAAGCGGTCTTCACCGTGCTTGCGATACGCGATCAGATCGCGCCGCCCACGGCCAATCTTTTCCACCGCGATCCCAGATGCGATCTCGATTTTGTTCCGAATATCGCGCGCGACATGAAAATCCGCGCCGCGCTGTCCAATTCTTTCGGCTTCGGTGGCACCAATGCCACCTTGGCGTTTCGTCCGCTCTGATCATCCGCGGTTCGCATCCTGAACCCGCCTTGACACGCCCCTCCAATCGTTCATGGGATTGATCGTTCAGAAGTATGGGGGCACATCGGTCGGCACCATCGAGCGCATCCGCAACGTCGCCCGGCGCGTGGCCAGATTCCATCGCGAGGGACACCAGCTCGTCGTCGTTGCGTCAGCGATGAGCGGAGAAACCAATCGGCTGCTCGCGCTGGCGAGGGACCTGTCGCCCGATCCCGATCCGCGCGAGCTCGATGTCGTCGCCTCCACCGGCGAGCAGGTGACCATCGGCTTGCTGGCGATAGCATTGCATCACCTCGGCGTGAAAGCCAAGAGCTACACCGGTGGCCAGGTTCGGGTTCTCACTGACAGCGCATTCACCAAGGCGCGAATTCTCAAGATCGACGATGATCGAATACGTGCCGACCTTGCTGAGGGTACGGTCGTCATCGTCGCCGGGTTCCAGGGCGTCGACGGCGACGGGAACATCACTACGCTTGGGCGCGGTGGCTCCGATACTTCCGGCGTTGCACTCGCCGCTGCACTGGCGGCCGACGAATGTCAGATCTACACCGATGTCGACGGCGTCTACACGACCGATCCACGCATTGTTCCCGGAGCGCGTCGGCTGGAACGAATCACTTTCGAGGAAATGCTGGAGATGGCGAGCCTGGGATCGAAGGTTCTCCAGATCCGGTCGGTGGAGTTCGCGGGCAAGTACAAGGTCAAGTTGCGCGTGCTGTCTTCATTCGAAGACCCCGACAGCACGTCAAGCGGCACATTGATTACGTTCGAGGAAGACGACATCATGGAACAGGCCATCATATCGGGCATCGCGTTCAATCGCGATGAAGCCAAGATTTCGCTGATGGGCGTCGAAGATCGCCCCGGTATCGCCTATGCGATTCTCGGCCCGATTGCGGCGGCCAATGTCGACGTCGACATGATCGTGCAAAATATCGGCGCTTCCGGCCACACCGATTTCTCCTTCACCGTCAATCGCGGCGAGTATCAAAAGGCGCTCGACGTCCTCGAGCAGGAAAAAAATACCGGTTTCGCGGCGCGGGAAATCATCGGCGACAACAGGATCTGCAAGGTATCGCTGGTTGGCATCGGCATGCGCTCGCACGTCGGCATCGCCGCCAAGATGTTCAAGACTCTGGCCGAGGAGGGCATCAACATCCAGATGATCTCTACGTCGGAGATCAAGACTTCGGTGGTGATCGACGAAAAATATCTTGAGTTGGCGGTGCGTGTGCTGCATCGCGCCTTCGAGCTCGAGCAAGCGCCGAAGGCGGCGTGACGGAGCTCGACCTCACCGGCACAACGTTACGCGTAACTTCGCATGAGATATCTGTAAGCCACGGATTTCGCAAAGCAATTGGTTTGACGGCGCGAGACGCTGAAAGGTACAATCGCGCGCTTGACCGGAGAGATGGCCGAGTGGTCGAAGGCACTCCCCTGCTAAGGGAGCATACGCC
>DAIQRF010000109.1:0-7133 GCA_036786505.1 Casimicrobiaceae bacterium
TCAGGCTGGTCTTGCCGCCGCCCGATGGCGCGGCGATCACGAACAGATTGCCTACTGGAACGCTCATGCGCGACAAGCTCACTCGATCCCTCATTCTATATTCTGTACCTGCTCGCGCATTTGCTCGATCAGCACCTTGATCTCGAGCGCCGCCTGAGACAGTTCTGCATCGACGGACTTCGAGCCGAGTGTATTGGCTTCGCGGTTGAGCTCCTGCATCAGAAAGTCGAGTCGTTTGCCGCTGCTTCCACCGTGGGCCACTACGCGCCTTACTTCGGCGACGTGGGTAGCAAGGCGCGAGACTTCCTCGGCGATGTCGATCTTGGTCGCGAACAGGGCAAGTTCCTGCTTCAGGCGGTCGTTGTCCGGATCGAGCCCGGCTTCCTTGAGCCGTGCGCCAAGCTTTTCGAGATAGGCTTCATGAATGACCGATACCCGCGGCGCCACGCGTTCGAGCTGCAATTCGATGCCACAACAGCGCTCTTCGAGCACCAGCTTCAGTTGCGCACCCTCGCGCGCGCGCGACGCCGCGAGATCGGCGAGCGCCTGCTTGATCAATGCCAGCGCCTTGCCGGTCAGCGCTTCGGCGCCCAGAGACGGCTCAGTAAGCACGCCTGGCCAACGCAGAACTTCGACGATCGACAGCGGAGCACTTTCCGGCGCGTGCCGCAGCACTTCGTCGGCGGCGTCACGGAGTTGGATCACCCGTTCGACGTTGACGGCAAGCTCGGTCGTGCCGGGCGCGGAACGATTCAACGCGACCCTGCAGTCGACCTTGCCGCGCTTCAATTGAGCGGCGAGGACATCTCGAACCGCCGATTCGATTGAACGCAGCTCATCAGGCAAGCGGACCTGGAGATCGAGATAGCGATGGTTGACCGAGCGCAACTCCACGCTCAGCGAACAGCCGGGCAGCTCGGCGGCGACCGCCGCGAAGCCGGTCATGCTCAATATCATGGGGTGGTCGTGTCCGGCGTTGAAATCGTCTGACCCCGGCGCACGTGTTGCGCACGTCTGCCCAATGAAATCTTTACTTTATCGCCGGGGTTGCCGAGAATGTAGAGCTTATCCATTTCACACGCAAGTCTAAAGCGGCTCCGCCGCCGGCCCATGGGCGTCACCAATCAGGCACTTCCCACCGGTTACCAGCTGCTCAACTACCGCGTCGATCGCCAGATCAGCCGTGGCGGCTTCTCGATCGTCTATCGCGCATTCGACGACACCGGCGCCCCGGTGGCGATCAAGGAATACCTGCCTTCGTCGCTGGTGTTGCGCACCGAAGGCGATATCGTGCGCGCAAGCTCGGCGGAAAATCTCACCTCGTTTCGATACGGAATGAAGTGCTTTTTCGAGGAAGGCCGCGCGCTCGCCAAGATCAATCATCCGAACGTGGTGCGAGTGCTCAACTTCTTCCGTGCCAACGAGACTGTCTACATGGTGATGCGCTACGAGCGCGGCCGCACGCTGCAGCAGCAGATCCAGCTGCGTCAGGATCAGATGTCGGAACGGCTCGTGCGCCACGTGTTCATGCACCTGCTCAACGGGTTGCGCGAAGTGCACACCCACAAGCTGCTGCACCTCGACATCAAACCGGCAAACGTGTACCTGCGCA
Source organism: Casimicrobiaceae bacterium (assembly GCA_036786505.1). GTDB lineage: Bacteria > Pseudomonadota > Gammaproteobacteria > Burkholderiales > Casimicrobiaceae > PALSA-1003. Next base: position 1,613 of record DAIQRF010000109.1, read on the forward strand.
CCGACGGCACGCCGGTGCTGCTCGATTTCGGCGCCGCGCGGCAGACGCTGACCGCGGCCCGCCCCAAGCTGGCGCCGATGTATACCCCGGGATTCGCGGCGCCGGAACAATATCGCGACCCGGACAGGCTCGGACCTTGGACCGACGTCTACGGCATAGGCGCCAGCATGTTTGCCTGCCTCGCCGCTTTCGCGCCGCAAGCCGCCGACGCGCGGATGACAGAAGATCATCTCGTTTCGGCGAAGAAAATCTGGGCCGGCGCGTACTCCGACAACGTGCTGGAGGTAATCGACTGGTGCCTTCGTCTCGACCCGCTCGAGCGCCCGCAAAGCGTGTTCGCGCTGCAAAAGGCCATTCGCGACATTGCGCCGCGGAAGCGCAAGCTCACGTTCCTGGACACGATCAAGAAGCGGCTGTTCAGCGAAGTGACGTAGGTGGCGCGTGCGCTTTACGATCTTTCAGGAAAGCCGAAAGGGTCAGCGCAAGGTCAACCAGGACCGTCTTGCGTATACCTACAGCCGCGACACGTTGCTGCTGGTGGTCGCCGACGGCATGGGCGGCCATGCCGGCGGCGAAATTGCCGCACAGATCGCGGTGCGGCTGTTCATCGAGCGCTTCCACCAGGAATCGAAGCCGTCGCTCAAGAATCCGCTCAAGTTCCTCCAGGATTCGATGGTTCGCGCGCATCAGGCGCTGGGATCGTATGCGACCCAGTTCTCGATGCTCGAGACGCCGCGAACGACTTGCGTGGCATGCATCGTTCAGTCCAACTATGCCTATTGGGCGCACGTCGGCGATTCGCGCCTGTATCTTTTCCGGCAGGGAGGGCTGATCGGCCGCACCAAGGACCACTCCAAGGTCCAGTATCTGCTCGACCAGGGCATTATCGGCGCCCACGAGGTCGCCGATCATCCCGATCGCAACAAGATCTTCAGCTGCCTCGGCGGCCTTGTCGAACCGGTCATCGATCTCTCGCGACGCACCCCGCTGCGCAATGGCGACCTGATCGTGATGTGCACCGACGGTCTATGGGGCGTCTATCCGCAGGAAGAGATGGCACGTGCGCTGACCGGCAACCCGATCCTCATGGCGTCGCCCGCGCTGATGCGCGAGGCCGAGGTGCGTGGAGGCTCCGACGGCGACAACCTGTCGCTGATTGTCGTGCGCTGGGGTCCGGAGACGCTGACCGACGAGCCGACCACGACGATCACCGAGACGCTGGGCATGGGCGAGTTTCAGACCGAGATCGATCGCACGCTGACCCTGACCGACCGCAAGGGGATGGAGCGGGATCTTACCGACGACGAAATCGAGCGGGCAATTGCGGAAATCCAGGCAACGATCAAGCGCTACAAGACTTGAGTCCCGGAAAAAAAGCAAACAACGAATGCGGGGACCGAATGAAACGCGCGCGAGACCGCGAAGTCGAATGGGATTCAGGAGCTCGCACTAAATGCGCCAGATCGTTCTAGACACCGAAACCACCGGACTGGACCCCAGGCAGGGACACCGGATCATCGAGGTCGCCGGCGTCGAATTCGTCAACCGCCGGCCGACCGGGCGGCATATCCACTTTTACCTCAACCCTGAACGGGAGATCGACTCCGGCGCAACCGACGTCCACGGTCTCACCTGGGACATGCTGCGCGACAAGGCGAAGTTCGCCGATGTCGTGAACGAATTTCTCGAATTTGCGCGAGGCGCCCAGTGGATCATCCACAACGCCCCGTTCGATATCGCTTTTCTCGACGAGGAGCTGAAGCGGGTGAACCTGCCGGCCGTCGCCGCCGTCGCCGCCGATGTCATCGATACGCTGGCGCTGGCGCGCGAACATTTTCCCGGCAAGAAGAACAATCTCGACGCGCTGTGCGAACGCTTCGGTGTCGCCAATGCTCATCGAACGCTGCACGGCGCCATGCTCGACGCCCAGCTTCTGGCCGAGGTCTATCTCGCGATGACGCGCGGACAGGAATCGCTGACCATCGATATCGCCGTTCCGATGGCGATCGTGGACGGAGCTCTGGCGGCGGGAACGCTTGCCGCGGTGCGCGTGCTGATGCCTTCGCCCGACGAGCTGGAGCTGCATCGGGCCTATCTCGCCGAGCTGCAGCGCGAATGCCGCGGCGTATGTCTGTGGGTTGCGCTGACGCCATGACCAGCAGCCTTCGTAACATCGTTGTCACAAGCGTCGGACACAATGGGCAGCCTGCCGGCCCGCTGGTCGCAACCGTGCCACGGGCCCCTGCACCCGAAGATCCCATGAAGGGACGCGACCCGCCGCTGATCAACCGCGAGCTCTCGCTGCTGGCTTTCAACCGGCGGGTGCTGGCGCTGGCGCAGGATCCAGGCGTTCCGCTGCTGGAGCGTCTCCGTTTCCTTTGCATCGTCAGCAGCAATCTCGACGAGTTTTTCGAAATACGCGTTGCGGGCCTGCGCGAGCAGCTTCGCGCCAAGGCACCCGCGCCCGGAATGACGCTGCGCGAGATGCGCGCGATATTCAACCGCATCAGCGAAGAGGCGCAAGCGCTGGTCGCCGAGAAATACCGCACGCTCAACGAGCAGGTCCTCCCGGCGATGACTGCCGCCGGGATCCGGCTCTTGCGCAACGCGGACCGCGATGAGGCGCAGCGCCAGTGGGTGACCGACTATTTCCGGCGCGAGGTCAAGCCGCTGTTGACGCCGATCGGACTGGATCCCGCGCATCCCTTTCCGCAGGTCGTCAACAAGAGCCTCAACTTCATTGTCGAGCTGTCGGGCCGCGACGCATTCGGACGCGACACTTCGATCGCCATCGTCAAGGCGCCGCGAGTGCTGCCGCGGGGGATCGAGCTGTCGCCGGATGTGGCGCCGGCAAACACGTTCGTTCTGCTGTCGTCGGTCATCCATGCTCATTTGAACGAGCTGTTCGCTGAACGCGAAGTCATCAATTATTCTCAATTTCGCGTCACGCGTGACGCGGACCTTTGGTTCGACGAGGAGGAAGTCAAGAATCTGCGCCAGGCGCTGGAGGGCGAGCTGCCGCAGCGGCAGTTCGGTCTCGCCGTGCGGCTGGAAGTTGCCGCCGGCTGTCCGCAACATCTGGCGCAGCTGTTGCTGCATCAATTCGAGTTGCAGGAATTCGATCTGTACCGATGCGACGGTCCGGTCAATCTGGCACGAATGGCCGCGCTCGTCGACGAGGCCGATCTCGATGAGCACAAATATCCGGCGTTCCTGCAAGGATTACCCGATCGCCTGACCGACCAGGCGGACATCCTCGCCGTGATACGTCAGCGTGACGTCCTGCTGCATCATCCGTTCCAGGCCTTCGATCCGGTGGTCGATTTCATTCGCAAAGCGGTCGAAGACCCCGATGTTCTGGCCATCAAGCAGACGGTCTACCGCACCGGCGTCAACTCGGTGCTTATGGAGGCGCTGATCGAAGCGGCACGGCGGGGCAAGGAAGTCACCGTGGTGGTCGAGCTGCTTGCGCGCTTCGATGAGGAAGCGAACATCAACTGGGCGGAGCGGCTCGAGCAGGCGGGCGCGCAGGTGGTCTACGGTGTCTTCGGCCTGAAGACGCACGCCAAGATGGCGCTGCTGCTGCGCCGGGAAAATGACGTCTCGGGGAAAACGAAACTGCAGCCTTATGCACACCTCGGGACCGGCAACTACCATCCGCGCACCACGCGGCAGTACACCGACTTCGGACTGCTGACCACCAACGCCGAGATCTGCGCCGACGTCGACGAGGTGTTCCTGCACATCACCAGCCTGGCCAAAGCCAACAAGTTGAAACGGCTCTGGCTGGCGCCGTTCACCATGCATCGGCACGTTCTGGAATCGATTCGTCGCGAGCTGCGCCACGCGAAAGAAGGCAAGCCGGCGCATATCATCGCCAAGATGAATGCGCTGGTCGAAGAAGCGGTGATCAAGGCGCTTTATGCGGCGTCACAGGCGGGCGTCGAGATCGACTTGATCGTCCGCGGCGCTTGCGCCTTGCGTCCGGGGGTCAAAGGGGTTTCGGATCGCATCCGCGTACGCTCCATCGTCGGCAGATTTCTGGAGCACCACCGCATATGGTATTTCGAGAACGACGGCAAAGAGGACGTCTATCTCGCCAGCGCCGACTGGATGGGCCGCAATCTTTTCCGCCGCATCGAAGTGGCGTTCCCGATACTCGACCCGGATCTCAAGGCACGCGTCATTGCCGAAGGACTGAAACCCTACCTCGCTGACACTCGCGACGCATGGGAGCTCGGCGAGGACGGCTGCTACCAGCGCGCCAAACCGCGGGGTCGGGCGCAGCCGAGGTCGGCGCAACAGGAGTTGCTCGACCAGCTGGCTCAAAGCAAGGGCCAGGAGCGATGAACGCTCGACGCTTCCGATGGATCTGATTCTGTGGCGCCACGCCGAAGCCGAGCCCGGCGAGCCGGACCTTGGCCGCCGGCTCACGGCGAAAGGGATCAAGCAGGCCGAAAGAATGGCGATCTGGCTCGACAGTCATCTACCTGACACCTGCAGAATATTGGTGAGTCCGGCCGACCGCGCGCAACAAACCGCGCTTGCGCTCAAGCGCAAGTTCCGGACCGTGCCCGAGCTTGCGCCCGGCGCCACGGTTGACGCGGTGCTGACCGCGGCCGGCTGGCCCGACGCGCGGGAGCCCGCGCTCGTTGTCGGGCACCAGCCCACCCTCGGTGAAGTGGCGGCTTTTTTGCTCTCCGGGCAGGACGCTGCCTGGAGCGTGCGCAAGGGTGCGGTGTGGTGGCTTTCCAACCGCGTGCGCGAAAACTCCACCGCAGTCGTGGTGCGCGTCGTCATCGGTCCGGATTTTGTCTGAACTGGATGTCACGCAGCGGAGGCTAGACCCTCGTCCATGGATGGCCCAGTTCCTTCCACTGACGGCGCTCCTTCGCCAGCAGATGCGCCGTCAGCGGATGTTTCGCGAGCCAACGTTCGGATACGCCGAGGCCGATGCGTCCGCCGTCGGCGACCTGTATGCGCGGCAGCGCAATGATCGTGCGCGCATGATGAAATAGAACCGCGAGCCTTAACGAGAGCAACTGCGCGCGCAACTGCGGATCACCGAGCGCCGCACTTACTTTGGCAAGACCTCCCCGGCAGCCGTACACCAGAACGGCCAGCCGCGATTGCTCGCCTGCCGAAAAACCGGGCATGTCCGCGTGCTGCAGAATGTACGCGCCGTGTTTGTGAAAGCCTAAATGTGCTACCGACATGCCGATTTCGTGCAGTAGCGACGCCCACGCCAGCAGTTGCGTTTGCGCGGGATCCCGAGCGGGCGCGACGCGCCGATAAAGGGCCACGGCCAGCGCTGCAACGCGCGCCGCGTGTGCCCGCTCGATACGGTAGCGGTCGACGAAACGCTCCACCGTCAATTTGCGGACGTCCTCGTCGATCGTCCGCCCCAGTAAATCGTACAGAACGCCGAGCCGCAGCGCGCCGCCTACCGGGTCGATGTGCGGTATCCGAAGCAGGGCGACTGCCGCCGACATGATCGCCAGCCCGCCGGCCAGTACCGGCG
>DAIQRF010000110.1:0-7075 GCA_036786505.1 Casimicrobiaceae bacterium
ATCCTGTTGTTGTCGGCGGTGGCCTTGAACGTTGCCCGGGTTTATCTCGGCTGAGCAGGAGGGGCGCATGCTTGCCCATACAGCTTTCTCGTTCGCAACTGCGAGTCCGTACCAAGTGATCGCCTTTATCGGCGGCGCGATAGCCCATATCGCCTTCTTCGTTTGGGTCGTTTACCTCGTGCGCTGGTAGCGGCGCTGAGCAACAACCTCCCGGTGAACAGGCGGCAACTAGGCAGGGTAATCTGCTAGTGACCTACTATCTGGTGATATTCGCCGCCGGGTTCGCAGGCAGCTTCCATTGCATCGGCATGTGCGGCGGCTTTGCCTGTGCGCTGGGCCGCGATCCAGGCGGGCCGACTGCGACCGTCGGGCGTCACCTCCTCTACAATGCGGGCCGATTGACGACCTACTGCTTCCTGGGCGCGACCGCCGGGGCGTTGGGCGAGGTGCTGTGCACCTCGCGGGGTATAGCGATCCCGGTGCTGAACGGTCCGGTCGATATCGCGCAGCGATCTCTGGCGATTGCCGCCGGGCTCCTCATGATCGTCATGGCGCTGCAGTTCTTCGGCCTGCTCCAGAGCGTTCATCGTGCGGCGATCGGCTTCGGCGGCAATACACTGGCTTTGTCCTTGCGCAACCTGCTGCAGGCGGACAGCCGTGCCGCCCCGGTTGCCCTAGGCGTGTTCAACGGCTTCCTCCCCTGTCCGCTGGTCTATGCTTTCGCCGCCCAGGCGGCGGCCACCGCCGGCGCGCTGCCCGGCTTTCTCGTCATGTTGTCATTCGGATTGGGGACCTTTCCCGCGATGTTGATGATGGGCGGCGTCGGCCGGGTGCTCGCGCCGGCATGGCGGCAACGTGGCGTGTGGCTGGCCGGTAGCTTTATCCTGCTCCTCGGCCTGATCACGCTCGGCCGTGGCGTCCTACCCTTCGCCGCCCACGTCCATGCTTGGTCGGAAGGACGTCCCGGATGACCGAACGGGGCGATAATTTTTGCAGCCATTGCTTGCTACCCATTGGGCTGCGCGGGATGCAGCGTACGGTGAACGGCGAGGAATGTGCGTTCTGCTGCTACGGCTGCTGCATCGCCTTTCAGGTGAAGCACGGCAAGACCGAGGAGTGGGAGGCCGCCTGGTTGCTGATCCGGCTCGGCGTGGGCGCCTTTCTCTCGATGAACATCATGCTGATCAGTCTCCTGCTCTATGCGGGAACCTTCAGCGGCCCCGATGCGTGGCTGCTCCCTTGGATTCACCTGCTGCTGTGGATTTTCGCGACGCCGGCGCTGGTCATACTCGGCGAGCCGTATCTGCGCGATACCTGGGCTCAAGCCGTACAGGGGCGCGTGACCTCCTCGGCGCTCGTTGTCCTCGGCGTCGGTGCCGCCTACGCCTATTCCGTCTTCGCCACGATCGAGCGCAGCGAGCAGGTCTATTTCGATACCGCCACCATGGTGCTGATGCTGTTTACTGTCGGCAGCTACATCGAAGCGGCTGGCCGCGCCAAGGCGGCGCGCGACCTCGAACCTCTCTTGGCGGCCGAAAGCGAGTGCGCAACCGTTGTCGATGAGGGGACGGAGACCCGCCGCCCGGTGCGGGACATCGACGCCGGTATGCTGGTGCGGGTCCGGCCGGGCGAGCGCGTTCCGGTCGACGGTGTGGTTCTCGAGGGCGAGTCCCACACCGATGAAGCCGTGATCACCGGGGAGAGCCGCCAGGTTGCCAAACGCGCCGGCTCCGCAGTGATCGCCGGCAGCATCAATCTCGACGGACCGCTGCTGATCCAAAGCGGCGGCGCGGGGTCCGCGACCCGTTGGGCGCAGATTTGCCGGTCCGTCCGCGACGCGCTGTCTCGCCGCAGCCCGATCCAGCGCATTGCCGACCGCGTGGTTGGCGTCTCTGTGCCTTTCGTTCTTATCCTCGGCGGGCTGACGGTCGTTTATTGGGCGCACTCGATGCCGTTCGATCGGGCGCTGCTGGTTGGGCTCGCGGTGCTGGTGGTTGCCTGTCCGTGCGCGGTGGGCCTCGCCGCACCGCTGGCGACCTCGCTCGGCATCGGGCGGCTGGCGCGCTGCGGCTGCCTCGTCCGCGATCCCGGCACTCTCGAGGCTCTCGCCCGCACGCGGTTGCTCGCCTTCGACAAGACCGGCACGCTGACTTCGGGCAGATCGCGCATTGTCGGCATCGAGAGCGAAGGGGCAGGGACCGACGAGGTGCTTGCCCGGGCCGCCGGGCTTGAGCGCCATTCCGAACATGGGCTGGCTCACGCCATCACCATGGCGGCCGCAGCGCGGGGCCTCGAGCCGGTTGTGACCTGCGATGTTCGCGCCGTGCCCGGTCGCGGCATCCGGGGCAATGCCGATGGCCAGCCGATGGCCGCCGGGAACAGCGCCTTGATGAGCGAACTCGGCTGGCCGCTTGCGCCGGCTCTGGGCGAGCGGGCCCGGTCGCTGGAGGCGAGCGGTCATTCGGTGATCTATGTCGGTTGGGCCGGGCGGGTCCATGCCGTGCTGTCCCTCGACGACACGCCACTTCCCGAGGCGCGTTCGACGATCGTGGAACTGCGTAGCCTCGGGCTGCATGTTACGCTCTTGACCGGCGATCTCGCGCCTGCGGCGCGGCGGGTTGCCGCCGTGGTCGGAATCGAGGACCTGCAAGCGGGCCTGTCGCCGGAGGCCAAGCGGGCTGCGCTCGACCAGTACCGGCAAAGTTACGAGGTGGTGGCGATGGTCGGCGACGGCCTTAACGATGGACCGGTCCTGGCCGACGCCGATGTCGGTATCGCCGTCGGCTCCGCTACCGATCTCGCGCGCGAGACAGCTTCTCTCGTGCTCCCCACGGGCGGGCTGTGGATGCTGCCGTGGGTCATCGCCGTGGCCCGCATGGTCCGCAGAACCATCCTCACCAACCTCATGTGGGCGTTTGGCTACAACCTTGTCGCCCTGACCCTTGCCGCGCTCGGGTTCCTGCAGCCGGTGCTGGCGGCTGCGGTCATGGCGAGTTCGAGCCTTCTCCTGGTTGTCAATTCGCTCCGGCTGTCCCGGCTTCCCGATCCCGCTCCGTCGGCGATCCCCGGGCGACCGCCGAGCGCGGAACCGGACAGCGTCCGCCGCGGTCTCGGCGTTCCGGTGATGGCCGGTCCCGCGATCGAGCGGGGCTGAACGGCTCAAATCAGCCGAACACATCGTGGGTGAATGCGGCGTACCAGCCGTTTGCCGCTCGCACGACCTGTCGGCGGGTCTCGGCGTCTTCACCCACCTGACTGATCAAGATATCGCTGATCTTGATCGCCCCGGCGTTGGGCTCGAAGGCGATGGCGTCGCTCACCGCATCGTCGGCGGCAAGAAACGTGAAGCATGTGTTGAACAGGTGAGGAGCAAAACGCTCGGAACCGGTGAGGGCCGCCGCGATGGCGAAGGCACAGGCCTTGGCTTGGCTGTTGGCCAAAAAGGCGGACTTCGGCATGTCGCCGCCGCTGGTTGCATCGCCTACGACGTGGATTCCGGGTTGTAGCTTCGACTCGAAGGTCGTTGGCTCGACCGGACACCAGCCCGACTGATCCGCGAGACCCGCCTGCTGCGCAAGCTCGCCAGCCATTTGCGGCGGGATGAAATTGACGACCGCGGCCTTGAAGGTATCGCCCGCAGTCTTGACCGACAGATCCTTGACGTCGACCGCCTTGATGCCTCCGGTGAATTGGCCTGGCAGCCACTCGATCATTCCAGGATAGTGGCGGGCCCAAGCGTCCTGGAACAGGTCCTGCTCGAAGAAGCTGTCTTTCGCATCGAGGATCAAGATCTTCGAGCGCGGCTTGAACTGCTTGAAATAATACGCGACCAGCGAAGCGCGCTCATAGGGGCCGGGCGGACAACGGAAAGGGTTCGGAGGGGCGACGATCAGAAAAACGCTGCCATCCTGCATGCTTTCGAGTTGCCGTCGCAGCAGCTCGGTCTGCGGCCCGGCAATCCAGGCGTGTGGCATGATCTGCGTCGCGGCCTCGTCGTAGCCCTCGATGGCGCCGAATTTGAAGGAAATGCCCGGGGCAAGCACAAGCCGGTCGTAGGGCAGCTTGGCGCCGCTCTTAAGTGCAACCGTCTTCGCTACCGGATCGATCGCTGTCGCGGAGTCGTGGCGGACATTGATCCCATATCGTTGCGTAAGCGTCTCATAACCATGCGTGAGCGATTCGAGTGAGCGCATCCCGGCGAGATAGAGATTGCTGAAGAAGCAGGTCGTATAGCGCAGTTTTGGCTCGACCAGCGTCACCTCGATCGTTTCAGCGCTCACCGCCAAATACTTTGCAACCGTCGCGCCGCCGACGCCGCCACCGATGACGACGACTCGCGCCTTGGCTTGGCTTCTCGCCGCGCGCGGGGTGAGGGCCGTAAGGCACGCCGCTCCGGCCAGCAAGCCGAATTTGCGACGTGTCCAGCAATTCATGGCTGCTCCGGTCCCCTCTGTTGCATGGCGAGATAGTCTGCCAGGGCGGCAATCTCGTCGGTGCTGAGCGAGCGCGCGACCACGTTCATGATCTGGCTCGAGCGCTTGCCTGACCTGAAAGCCTCCATCGTTTCGACCAGCTTCTTCTCGTCGAGCCCGATGATCGAGGGAATGCCATGGTCGCGGCCATCCAGGCGGTGGCAGGACGCGCACATCGCGGCGAGTTGAGCGCCTCGATTGTTCTCTGCCGCGGCGCTCGGATGAACGGCGAACACGAAGGGGCTTGTTGCCATCAACAGGGCGATGATTCGGCCTGCACCGTTCGCAGTCGTCCGTTCAGTCGGCTTTGCTCGGCCGAACAACGTCCTCCCGCGCCGAAGCTTGAACGTCCCCGCAGGGGTCAATTGCCACGCCATCGTCAAGCGACCGCGAGTTCGTGTTCCAAGCGATAGACTTTGCCGCCGTCCTCCTCCCAGATGAACTCAAGCCGCCCGCTCTCCGTCGCGCGCAGATAGAATTCGATAAAAGGGTTGGCCGAAATCGCCTCGTGAAGATCGACGCTAAACACGACTACACCGCCATAGCGGCAAACAAACTTGTTGATGATCTTGCGCGGGATGATCTGGCCTTGCGCATCGTGACGCAACCCCGTCTCCATCTGATGGCTGATGATGGTTTTGACCGGAAAAATCTCGCCCTTCGCAGCGGCGCTTGGTACGAGCACGTGTGGTGTCGGGGTGGTCACTGTCAGCCTTCCCTTGCGGGCGTCAGATGCAGCCATTGGTGGCCACGTCGACCCAGGTCTTGGTCATCAGTAACGTGCCGTCACTCATCTCGGCGACCGCCACGACATATTGTGGCTCAGCGAGGCGAATGCGCGTCGACACGTGCGGGACGCTGCGCTGCGGGACGAAACTAAAACCGGCCACTTCGATGATGATCGGATTCTGCGGTGCGAACACGCGGATGCGCTTAACATGGTCGTCCTCGGTCATGGGGCTGTCGATGTCGAGGTCCATGGGCACAGTATAGCCGGTTGGGAACACCGCCGGCATCACCAGGTGGAGGCGGTCGGACACCGTTGCTCTCTGTCCGGTGAGCCGCTCGACGAGTTCCATCGTTTCGTCCTGCGCGCGCGCTCTCCCGGGCGAAAAGAGGGGGCTGGCGAGTGCGGCGCTCCCGACACAGCCGGCCATCAACACATCGCGGCGCGTCAAGCCCATTGTTCCCGGTCTCCCAAGCCATGCCAGACGTGTGCGCCGTTCCAAAGATGCACTGCCTGCGGCAAGCGGCGCGCACTGGGACACACCAGTGGCAGCTTTCTAAATGAGAGGATTCACAATCGCTGGGGCGATTTCACGGCAGAATCCAGGCTTGCTTCGATGTCCTCGGAACCACCCTACGCGTTCTATTTACAACAATTTCGAGACTACACGTTGGCCTTCGTCGCGTAAAGATTTCGTTGTCTCTCCTCTCCGGTCAGCCGCTGTGCCTGTCGAAAATCAAATCCGGACATGCCCGCATTTCTCAGGAAGCTTCGCTGAATGATGCGGTGCGGCCGTGATTCTGGTATAACAACCAATGTGTTGACTGCGCTGGAGGACAACGCCGATGACGAACCCCACGGGTGAATCCGAAACGAGCCGTAGCGGCTGGATTTCATCCATCGGCTTAAGCTGGATTCCCATGGTTCCAAGGTCACGTCCGACGCCCGACTACTTGCCTACCACGAACTCGATGGTGCTTGCAGGTTGACCGCATGTTCGGCGAGGCAGTCGTCGAGTTCGCGGGAGGCGCAAGAACGGTGAGCACGCGATGAGGGGCCGCCTCCGCATTCGGCCGCCTTTTCGCGCCGATGCCGCCTTTACGAACCCTGAGATATTAAGAGTTCCTGGAGGCCGAGGTCTTATCGTTCCTTGCCGGTGACTGCGCACCGAGGCGGCTCGGGAGACGCCAAGGCATCAGTTCGGGTTGGCTCTGCGGCGGCATTTTGCTTATAATATTATGCGGAAAAGGGAGGGGTTTCAGAAACGATGCAAGACGCTCTGCCCGGCGGAAACTCTGCCCTTCGCGATCGCATGACCGCACGGCTCCGCCATGCCGGGCTGCGGCCAACCCGTCAGCGGGTCGAGCTGAGCTGCATCCTCTTCGCCAAAGGGCATCGCCACATTACGGCGGAGGATTTGCACGCCGAGGCCGATGTCGCGGGCTTCCGCGTGTCGCTCGCGACGGTTTACAACACCTTGCATCAATTCACCGAATCCGGACTTCTGCGCGCGGTGGCGATCGACGGCAGCCCCACCTATTTCGACACCAATGCGAGCGATCACCATCACTTCTTCGTCGAAGGCGAGGGCCAGTTGATCGACCTCGTCGGCGATGTCGGGATCGGCCGGCTGCCCGAGCCTCCGGAAGGCATGGAAGTCACCGCGGTAGAGCTGGTCGTGCGCGTGCGCCGCCAGCGCCGCTGATTCACGGCTCGCATCTATTTTCGGTAAGGTTGAACACGCGCACCGCGCTTCCGTGCCGCTTATTCTGGGGCGCGAAGGGCGAAAGGCGTCCTCGTCGTTTTTGCCAGCTCGATCACCCGCACCGAGCAGGACGAAGACGGCAGGCGATGATGGGTCGGCAGAGGCGGAACC
>DAIQRF010000111.1:0-7057 GCA_036786505.1 Casimicrobiaceae bacterium
GCGCCTTCGAGGAAACGCGAGCACATGATGCCGACACCGACGCAGGCGCCGAGAGCGCCCAGGCCAATCATGAGTCCGATGCCGATACCCGTGTATGCCTGGATCTGCGCGACCAGTTGCAGCTTGTCCATTTTGCTTTCCTTTCTGAACGGAGGTTGGACGATTGGATAAGTTATATCAGCGAATCAGTGATGTTCGTGCGCCATGGCGATGTAGACGACCGTCAGCATCATGAAGATGTAAGCCTGCAACACGACGATCAGGATGTGAAAAATCGACCAGCCCAGGTGCAGGAGGCCGCCCACGACGACGCCTGCCACGCCGGTCGTAGCCCAGAGTCCGATCAACAGGAAAATGATCTCGCCGGCGTACATGTTGCCGTACAGCCGCAGCGAATGTGACAGCGGTTTGGACACATACTCGATGACGTTGAACAGCAGGTTGAAGGCGGCAAGCAGCGGGGCCGCCCAGAGCGGCTTGATGCCGAACGGCGTGCTGAGCAGTTCCTTGATCCAGCCACCGAGGCCCTTGTTCTTAATGCTGTAGTAGATCATCAGGCCGAAAACAGAGAGCGCCAACGCGAACGTGGTATTGACATCGGCGGTCGGTACACCGCGCCATTCGGGTTGGTGAAAGATGTGCTGATAGATCCATGCCATGATGTCGACGGGCAGGAAGTCCATGGCATTCATGAACAGCACCCACACGAAAACGGTCAGGGCAACCGGCGCGACAAAGCGATAATCGTGGTGAAAGAGGCTGCGCACCTGGTCGTTGACGAACTGTACCGAAAGCTCGACGAAGGCCTGGGTTTTCGAAGGGACGCCCGCGGTCGCCTTGCGCGTTACCAGCCAGAGAAAGCCGAAGGCAACGACACCAAGAATCAGCGAGGTGATGATGGTGTCGTAATGAAGGGTCCAGAAACCGCCCGATTCCCGGACCGGCTCCGCAAAGAACGTCAGGTGATGCTGAATGTACGTCGTCGCGTCTGGTGCGTGTTCTTCGGCCATTTGCAGCTTTCTAGTCGCACGTTCCTAGTTGCAGCTTTTTATTTTCAGTTCCCGCAAAATCGAGTTAGTCATGAATCAGAATCGCGGCCTGCGTTACCAGCACGGTGACGACAAACGCGGCCAAAAAAACCGCATGGACCACGTCCGGATACATCGTGAGAACCAGCCAGAGCTGGAAAACGATCAACGCGATCTTGATTGCCTCGGCCCGGAACGCAGTGACCAGCGTTCCTGCCGCCGAGGCCGGGTTTGCGAGCCCCACCACAACGGCGTAGGCAGCGCCCGCAGCCAGATTGGTGATTCCCCCGAGCATGCCGGAAAGCGCGCCATGCCATCCCCACCCGAAACTTCCCGCCGCGGCGATTATCCCCGTGGCGATGAGCTGCCAGCCTGCGACGCGCCGCAGAGGGTAACGAAACGGCGAACGGCGGGAGATGGAATCGAGCACCGCGGGCTTAAGCAAACTTTTGGATTATAGGGTTTTTTGCGGCAGCGCGTCAACGAATGCTGCGGTGCATACACGGGCTACACGGGGTGACTCACCGCACTCCTTTACCCGCCGGAAAGTGCGCACAGGATCATGACTTCAGTCGCACTGTCCAAGGTCGGATTCAAGTCGTTTGCCTGCACGCCGTCGACGAAGAATTTAATGTGTCGGCGAATGCGCCCTTGCTCATCGATGATCCGAAAGCGCAGTCCCGGAAACTGCCGGTCGAGGTCCACGAGCAGACTGCCGAGCGTGCGTCCGTTGGCACTGACCGCCGCCGCGTTCGCGGTGTAATCTCGCAGCGGTGCGGGAATGAGCACGCGCATCGGCGATCAGCGCCGCGCATTCGCGGGCCGCCTTGGTCGTTGCGCGCCCATCTTCATGCTGCCTCGACGGCGTAAACATGCGGCAAATGCGCGGCGAGACATTTCCACGTGCGTCCTTCATCGCGGCTCCCCCATACCTCTCCGCTGCTGGTGCCAAAGTAAACGCCCACGGGAGATCCGTGATCGGAGGTCATCGCCTGCCGCTTGACGGTCAGCCACGCCTGCGTCTTCGGCAATCCGGCCGCTTGCCGCTGCCAGGATTTCCCACCGTTGACGGATCGATAAACCGCCGGCTTGCCTGCCGGCGACGTTCGCGGCCAGACCTTGGTCCCGTCCATCGGAAATACCCACACCGTGTCCGGGTCGCGTGGATGAACGACCATCGGGAAACCGATGGCGCCGACACTCTTGGGCATGCTCGAGCCGATGTCCTGCCAACGTTCCGCGGGCCGGTCGAGCCGGTAGATGCCGCAATGATTTTGCTGATAGAGCCGGTCCGGCATGATGGGATGCAGCCGTACGCAATGCGGATCGTGACCGAATTCCGGCGTCGGCTCGGGCAGGAAATCCGCCCTGACGCCGGCGTTCAGCGGCCGCCAATCCGCGCCGCCGTTGGCCGACTCGAATACGCCTCCGCTCGACATACCGATGTACATGTGATTGCGATCGCGCGGGTCGATCAGGATCGAATGCAGTTTCGGGCCGTCGGGCGTTCCGTCCTTGTCGTCGCCGCACCACGTCTTGCGCATCGGATGCTCGTTGAAGCCTTCGACGCCGTCCCACGTGACGCCGCCATCGTCGGAGCGAAACAATCCCTGCGGCGAGGTGCCCGCGTACCAGGTCCGGGGCTCGGACGCGTGTCCCGGCGCTAGCCAGAAGCTATGGTCGACCGCGCGTTCGCTGCCTTGTCGAAAGGCCGGCGGGCGTTTCGCCTCGTGCCACGTTCGCCCGCGATCGCCCGAACGGAAGATGGTGGGCCCGAGGTGCCCCGTGCGAGCTGCGGCAAGCAGCGTCTTGCCGTCGCGCCGGTCGGCGACACAATGATGAACGACGTGGCCAAGAAAGTGCGGACCGGTGAGGCGCCACTTGCGGCGCGTCGTATCGGCACTCAACTGCCACAGGCCCTTGCGCGTTGCAATAAGCAGCGTTGCGCGGCGCCCCCGCGCGGTGTCGAGCTTCGCCATGTCGGTCCTTCGCATTTCCGGACTGCCGAAATTACGCCTTCGCCTCGGTTCCGACAAGATTCTCTCGTAACACACGGGTCTCGCGGACAGCGAGATTTATCCGCTACAATCGACGTGCGTCATTGCCACGCTACGGCGCGTTCGCGCCATTGTTCCGGAGATGAGATATGACCATCAAAGTAGGCGACCGGCTGCCCGGCGGAACCTTGAGTGAATACATCGACGTCGAAACGGAAGGCTGCAAGCCCGGGCCCAATCAGTTCCCGGTCGACGATCTCACCAAAGGCAAGAAAGTGGTGATATTTGGTTTGCCCGGTGCCTTCACGCCGACCTGCTCGGCGCAGCACGTGCCAAGCTACATCAAGCACTACGACGAACTCAAAGCCAGGGGTGTCGACGACATTCTCTGCCTGTCGGTCAACGACGCATTTGTGATGGGGGCGTGGGCCAAGGACCAGCACGCCGCAGGGAAGGTGCGCATGATGGGCGACGGCAGCGCCGCCTACACCAAAGCGCTGGGGCTGGAACTTGACCTGACCGCCAGAGGAATGGGGGTACGCTGCCAGCGCTTTTCGGCGCTGGTCGAGGACGGAGTGGTCAAGGCGCTGAACATCGAAGCGCCCGGCAAGTTCGAGGTGTCGGGTGCGGAGACCATGCTCAAGCAAGTGGGCTGAACGCACGCGCTCGACGTTGCAGTGATTCGCGGCGTTTCGACGCCGCAGCGCCGCGGTTTTTATTCGTTGCGTTCTCTCTTGCGTCTGTTCATCTGCGACGAAGCCGGACGAGAATGCCGTCGAGCTGATCGAGGGTCGAATACTCGATCACCAACCGGCCCGCGCCTTTGCTCGCCGCGTCGATACGAACTCTTGCGCCGAGTGTCTCGGCAAGCTCTTCCTGAAGCCGCATCAGGTCCGCATCGCGGCCGGCATTTGCCGCGCGCGCCGTGCGGCGCGCCGGCGGCGACAGTAAGCTGCGTACCAGCCGCTCGGTTTCGCGCACCGACATTTGCTCGGCAACTACCTTGGCCGCTGCGGTCACCTGCTGCGCAGCGGACAGTCCCAGCAGCGCGCGTGCGTGGCCCATGTCGAGTTTTCCTGCGAGCAAATATCCCTGCACCGGCTTGGGAAGCTGCGTCAGGCGAAGCAAATTGCTGACTGCGCTGCGCGAGCGGCCCACCGCGGCGGCCGCCGCATCGTGGGTCAGCCGAAACTCACTGATCAGGCGCGCGATGCCCTGCGCCTCCTCGAGCGGATTAAGATCCTCGCGCTGGATATTTTCTATCAGCGCCAAAGCCAGCGCGGCCTGATCCGGCACGCTGCGCACTAGCGCAGGCACTTCCTTCAACCCCGCGCGCTGCGCGGCGCGCCAGCGCCGTTCGCCGGCGATGATTTCAAAGCGTCCGCCGTCGACCGGCCGCACGAGTATCGGCTGCACGATTCCCTGCGCCCTGATCGACTCGGCGAGCTCGGCGAGCGAGTGCTCGTCCATGCGCGTACGCGGTTGATATTTTCCGACGCCGATGCGGTCGACCGGAAGCGACTGCAGCGATTCGCCGCCCGCCATTTTGTCGGAGCCGGCCAGCAGCGCATCGAGTCCGCGACCGAGCCCCTTCAACTTAGCCATGGATCGCTCTTTCGGCGGAAGATGCGACACTCTCGTCACGCCGGAGCATTTCTCCCGCCAGCGCGAGATACGCCTGCGCGCCTTTCGACATCTTGTCGAGTTGCAGCGCCGGGACACCGTGACTGGGCGCTTCGGCGAGGCGAATGTTGCGCGGGATCACCGTGCGATAGAGTTTTTCGCCGAAGTGTTTTTGCAAATCCGCAGACACGTTGAGCGCAAGCGTGTTGCGCGGGTCGTACATGGTTCGCAGCAAGCCCTCGATCTCAAGGCGCGGGTTGAGATGCGCGCGCACCTTGCGTATCGTTTGCACCAGATCGGAAAGCCCCTCGAGCGCGTAGTACTCGCATTGCATCGGAATGAGCACGCTGTCGGCCGCGCACAAGCCATTCAGGGTCAGAAGCGACAGCGAGGGCGGGCAGTCCAGCAAGATGAAATCGTAGTCGTCGATGACCGCAGTGATCGCGGCTCCCATCTGCGAAAGCGCTTCCGCGAGCGCGCCCTTGAGCCGCATCTCGCGCTCCGGCAAGTCGACCATTTCCACTTCCGCACCGGCAAGCTCGCGATTGGAAGGCACCAGATCGAAGCCGCCCGACGGAGAGCGCACCCGCACATCGGCAATCTTTTTTTCTCCCAATAACACTTGATATACGGTGTAAGTAAGTGCCCGCTTATCGACTCCGCTGCCCATGGTGGCGTTGCCTTGGGGATCGAGATCGACCAGCAGCACGCGGCGTTTCATCGCCACCAAGCTCGCGGCGAGATTGACGCTGGTCGTCGTCTTGCCCACGCCGCCTTTCTGATTGGCCACCGCGATGATCTTGCTCACGGCTCGCGCGGCTCCATGATCACCAGATGCCGCTGCACATCGAGTCCCGGAATGCGGACGGCTGGCACTTCCGCCACCAGGACATCCGGTGGTAATTGCTGCAGTTCCTCGTGTGGAAAGACGCCTTTCATGGCAACGAGTCGCCCTCCGTGCACGACCAGGCGCCGCGCGACCGTGGCGAACGTCGCCAGATCGGCGAAGGCACGCGAGATGACAACGTCGAACAGAAGGTCAGCGATGTAGTCCTGAACGCGCACGGCGCACACCTCGATGTTGGCGAGGTTGAGTTCAATGGCCGCCTGCCGCAAGAACGCCGCCTTTTTGTGGTTGCTGTCGAGCAGTACGACGCGCCAATCCGGCCGGGCGATGGCGAGTGGAATGCCGGGCAGGCCGCCGCCGCTGCCTATGTCGAGTACGCGCAAGCACGCTTTTTCGGGCAGATGCTCCAACACTGCCAACGAGTCGAGCACATGGTGGGTGACCATTTGCTCTGGATCGCGGATCGCAGTGAGGTTGTGCGTGCGATTCCATTTGTCGAGCAAGGCAACGTATTGCGACAGCTTTGCCCGCACCGCAATATCCGCGTCCAACTCGAGCGCCGAAAGCCCGGCGGCCAACACCGCCGTCATGCGGAAAGTCTTCGGGCGTTTTGCGCCTGCGGTCGAAAGCCGCGCTTGAGGTGGACCAGCAGCAAGCTGATCGCGGCCGGAGTGATGCCGGAGATACGTCTTGCCTGACCGATCGTCTCCGGCCGATGCTGGTTGAGCTTTTGTTGCACTTCAGACGACAGCCCGTGCACGGTACGGTAATCGAGATCGCCAGGAAGTTTTTGCGCCTCCTGCGACGCGTTGCGCGCAATCTCGTCGTGCTGGCGTTCGATGTACCCGGCGTACTTGGTCGCGATCTCCACCTGCTCCGCGACGCGACTGTCCGCAACCGCACCACCCGCGCCCGGCAAGGTCATGAGCTCGGCATAACTCACTCCCGGCCTGCGCAGAAGCTCGACCAGCGCGCAGTCTCGCTCCAAAGGCTGACCGAGAACGCGTTCGGCGTCAGCGCGCCCCACCACTTTCGGATTGACCCAGCAGGATTTGACGCGTTCCAGTTCCGCCGCCACCGCGTCCCGGTGGCGGCAAAACGCGGCCCATCGCCGATCGTCGACGACGCCAAGCGCGCGCCCGGCTTCGGTCAGACGCAGATCGGCATTGTCCTCGCGCAACTGCAATCGATACTCGGCGCGGCTGGTAAACATGCGGTAGGGCTCGGTAACCCCGCGCGTGACCAAGTCGTCGACGAGAACGCCAAGGTAGGCCTGGTCGCGGCGCGGACACCATCCGTCTTCGCCGACCGCGAACCGGCCCGCGTTGATGCCGGCAAGTATCCCCTGCGCGGCGGCTTCCTCGTAGCCAGTCGTGCCGTTGATCTGCCCTGCGAAAAACAGGCCGCGTATCGCCTTGCTTTCGAGCGTGCCTTTAAGCGCCCTGGGATCGAAAAAATCGTATTCGATGGCGTAGCCCGGACGCACGAGGTTCGCGCGCTCCAACCCCTTGATCGAACGCACCATGGCCAGCTGCACGTCAAAGGGCAGGCTGGTCGAAATC
>DAIQRF010000112.1:0-6972 GCA_036786505.1 Casimicrobiaceae bacterium
ATCGAACGCAAGGCCGAGCTGGGCGGCGCGGTACCGATCGTAGCCGCCAAACCTGCGCGCGACCGTGCAGCAATTCGCGGCCGACGATATTGCGCCCCGGGCGGCGGACATCGATCGGGAGAACCGGTTTCCAGCCGAGCTTTGGCGGCGCATGGGCGACATCGGCCTTCTGGGCATCACCGTCGAAGAGGAATATGGCGGAACCGCGATGGGCTATCTTGCTCACGTGGTCGCGATGGAGGAGATCAGTCGCGCCTCGGCGTCGGTTGGATTGTCGTACGGCGCGCATTCGAACCTCTGCGTTAACCAGATCCGGCGCAACGGCAGCATCGCGCAGAAGAAAAAATATCTGCCCAAGCTCGTCTCGGGCGAACACGTCGGGGCGTTGGCCATGAGCGAGCCCGGGGCGGGCTCCGACGTCGTATCGATGCGTCTGCGCGCGGATCGCCGCGGCGACCGCTTTGTGCTCAACGGCAACAAGATGTGGATTACCAACGGGCCTGACGCGGACACGCTCGTCGTCTACGCCAAGACGGACAGCGAGGCGGGGTCGCGCGGCATTACCGCGTTCCTGATCGAAAAGGGCATGACGGGATTCTCTACCGCGCAGAAGCTCGACAAGCTCGGCATGCGCGGGTCGAATACTTGCGAGCTGGTATTCCAGGATTGCGTGGTTCCGCAAGAAAACGTACTCTCGGAGGAAGGGCGCGGCGTCAACGTGCTGATGAGCGGGCTGGACTATGAACGCGCGGTGCTTGCCGGCGGCCCGCTCGGGATCATGGACGCCTGCATGGATATTGTGCTGCCGTATGTGCACCAGCGTCAGCAGTTCGGTCAGCCCATCGGCGAGTTTCAGCTCATGCAGGGCAAAGTCGCCGACATGTACGCGACGATGAATGCATGCAAGGCGTACGTGTACGCAGTGGCGCAGGCCTGCGATCGCGGCGAGATGGCGCGCAAGGACGCCGCGGGTGCGATACTGTACGCGGCCGAGAAGGCAACATGGATGGCGGGTGAGGCGATTCAGGCGCTCGGTGGCAACGGCTACATTAACGAGTACGCGACCGGGCGCCTGTGGCGCGACGCCAAGCTGTACGAGATCGGCGCGGGCACCTCGGAGATCAGACGGATGCTGATCGGCCGCGAACTGTTCAACGAGACGAAATAGCAACGGGGACGATATGGCTCTCGAAATGCGCCAACGATGCGAGCGATGCGCGTGGCCGCTGGCGCCGGACGAGGATGCTGCGTTCATCTGCAGCTACGAATGCACTTTCTGTGCGACCTGCGCCAACGCGCTGAACGGCATCTGCCCCACCTGCAATGCGGAGCTTGTCCGCCGGCCGCGGCGCAATCGCAAAGAGGGCGCCGCAGGCACCGCGGCCGCGGGCTAGCGCGGGCGCTTGATCGCGGCGGTAACGCGTTTGTAGGTTCAGGACCCGCCGCCAACGACGCCAAGGGCCCGGGTCGATTGCATCGACTACACCAGGAGAAGCGTCTTGCAAAATGACCCCATCGCTATTGTCGGCGCCGCGCGAACGCCTGTGGGGGGCTTCCAGGGCGACTTCGCGACGCTGGCAGCGAGTGACCTGGGAGGAGTCGCGATCAAGGCGGCGGTCGAGCGCGCCGGCATCAAAGCCGCCGACGTCGAGGAGCTGATCTTCGGCAACTGCCTCATGGCGGGCCAGGGACAGGCACCCGCGCGGCAGGCATCGATCAAGGCCGGCCTGCCTCTGTCCACCCATTGCACGACGCTATCCAAGATGTGCGGCTCGGCGATGAAGGCGGCCATGCTCGCCCACGACGCGATTCTGGCCGGAAGCGCCGACATCATGGTCGCGGGCGGCATGGAAAGCATGAGCAATGCACCCTACCTGCTGCCCAAGGCGCGCTCCGGCATGCGCATGGGTCACGGCAGCGTCTACGATCACATGTTTCTCGACGGGCTCGAGGATGCCTACGACAAGGGCAAGCTGATGGGCGTTTTTGCGGACCAATGCGCGGACAAGTTTCAGTTCACCCGCGAGGCGCAGGATGAATTCGCGATGCGCTCTCTGTCGCGGGCCCTGGCCGCGAACAACGACGGCTCGTTCAGCTGGGAGATCGCGCCGGTGACGGTCACCGGCCGCAAGGGTGAGCTGATCATCGATAAGGACGAACAGCCGGGCAACGCGAACCCGGAAAAAATTCCCGGCTTGAAGCCCGCCTTCAGGAAGGATGGCACCGTCACCGCGGCAAACTCGAGCTCCATTTCCGACGGCGCCGCGGCGCTGGTTCTGATGCGCCGCTCGCTCGCGGAAAAAAAGGGACTGGCGCCGCTTGCGATCATCCTCGACCACGCAACGCATGCGCAGGAACCCGGCTGGTTCACGACGGCCCCGGTCGGCGCGATGCGCAAGCTTTACGCCAAGCTCGGTTGGGTACCGAAGGACGTCGATCTTTATGAAATCAACGAGGCGTTTGCGGTGGTGACGATGGCGGCGATGAAGGAATTCGACCTGCCCGCGGAGAAGGTCAATATCCACGGTGGCGCGTGTGCGCTCGGACATCCGATTGGAGCGTCCGGCGCGCGCATCGTCGTGACGCTGATAGGGGCCTTGCGCAAGTTGGGCAAGAAGCGCGGCATGGCAAGCCTGTGTATCGGCGGCGGCGAAGCGACTGCGCTGGCCATCGAACTCGCCTGACGTTCATGCAAATGATCTCCGCAGCCGGCCGCGGTGCTTTCGGCGGAATCCGGGGCAGGAACATCGGGGGTCGCTCCGACGCAATGACGGTGGCACAAGGCCAAGTGACTCCAGGCCGCACATGTTGCTGAACGATTCGCAACGGATGGTGCGTGACACCATGCGCGCTTTTGCCCAGAAGCGGCTCGCTCCATTCGCGGCCGGATGGGACCGCGACCACATCTTCCCGCGCCAAGCGCTGCACGAGCTCGCGGGCCTGGGCGCATGCGGCATGGTGATACCGGAGGCGTACGGCGGCGCAGGATTGGACTACGTTTCGCTCGCCGTGGCTCTGGAGGAAATTGCCGTCGGCGACGGCGCTACGTCGACCATACTCAGCGTGCAGCGGATGGTCATCGGTCGCGCGCTGGTCGGATAATCGAAGGGGGAAAATGTCCGCATCGATCGACTTCTACTTCGATTTTTCTTCGCCCTACGGCTATCTTGCGTCGGAGAAAGTCGAGGCGATGGCCGCCAGGCATGGCCGCAGCGTCGACTGGCACCCGATCCTGCTCGGAGTCATCTTCAAGCAGACGGGCGCGGCGCCGCTGACCATGGTCCCGCTCAAAGGCGACTACTCCAAGCGCGACATGCCGCGCAGCGCACGATTTCACGGCGTGACCGACTTTCGCATGCCGTCGAGGTTTCCAATTCCGAGCCAGGCGCCGGCGCGCGTCGTGCTGTGGCAGAAGCAGCATGACGCGGCGCGTGCCGCCACGCTCGTTCACGCGCTCTACCGGGCATTCTTCGTCGACGACATCGACATTTCGGTCGCGGAGAACGCGGTCGCGGTCGCCGCAAAATGCGGCGTCGACGCCGCCGCGGCTCGCGCTGCCATTGACGATCCCGCGGTCAAGGATGCGTTGAAGCAGGCCAGCGACGAAGCAATCGCGCGCGGCGTATTCGGCTCGCCGTTCATCATCGTCGACGGAGAGCCGTTCTGGGGCATGGACAGGTTCGATCAGGTCGAGCGCTGGCTGACCACGGGAGGATGGTGAGATGCCAACTGAAATGAGCGAAGTGAGCGAAGCGGCGGCCGCCCGAGTGGGCGCGCAAGTGGGTGCTCACGTGGGTGCTCACGTGGGTGAGTACACGCTCTATTGTTTTGCGCAATCGGGTAACGCGTACAAATGCGCGCTTGCGCTGCAGCTTGCCGGCGCCGACTGGGCGCCGCGCTTCGTCGACTACTTCGGCGGAGAGACGCGCGCCCGCGCCTACCGCGACATCAACATCATGGGCGAAGCACCCGTGCTCGAGCACCGCGGCATGCGACTCTCGCAATCGGGCGTGATTCTCGACTATCTCGCGGAGTCGCTCGGACGGTTCGGTGCCGCGGAAGCCGTCGAGCGTCGCGAGGTACTGCGCTGGCTCTTGTGGGACAACCATAAACTGACGAGCTACACGGCGACGCTCCGCTTCATGAGTAGCTTCGTCGGGGACTCGGAGCCCGCGGTGCTCGCTTTCCTTCGCGGGCGCGCAGAAGCTGCCTGGGGCGTCCTCGATGCGCACCTGACTGACCGTCGCTATGTCGTCGGCGATCGACTCACCATCGCCGACCTGTCGCTGTGCGGCTATCTTTTCTGGCCGGACGAGATCGGTGTCGACTGGGATCTGTATCCCAATATCCGCGACTGGTTGGCACGGATACGGCGCGAGCCGCGCTGGGTGCATCCCTATGAGTTGATGCCGGGCCATCCGCTGCCCGCGGCCATAGTGAGCCGGTAGCGGAGCAAGTAAAAAGGCCAACCACGGTAATCTGCGGCGAGAATGCGAAAGCCGGAATCGAATCATGCCCGTCATCGAAACTCGCCTCGACACTCGCGGTCCCACGTTCGCCAGGAACCGTGACGCGCTCGCCGCATTGGTGGCGGACCTGAAAGCCCGAGTCGCCGAAATCGAGCAAGGCGGGGGTGCCGTCGCGCGGGAACGCCACACCGGACGCGGCAAGCTGTTGCCGCGCGAGCGCGTGCGGACGCTGCTCGATACAGGATCGCCGTTTCTCGAGTTCTCCCAATTCGCCGCGTATGGCATGTATGACGATGCCATTGCCGCCGCCGGCATCATCACCGGGCTTGGCCGAGTCGCGGGTCGCGAATGCGTGATCATCTGCAATGACGCGACCGTGAAGGGCGGCACGTACTACCCGATGACGGTGAAAAAGCATCTGCGCGCTCAGGACATTGCCCGCGAGAACAACCTGCCTTGCATTTACCTGGTCGATTCCGGGGGCGCGAACCTGCCCAATCAAACGGACGTTTTTCCAGACCGCGATCATTTCGGCCGCATTTTCTACAATCAGGCGACGATGTCGGCGGAAGGCATCCCGCAGATCAGCGTGGTGATGGGTTCGTGCACCGCGGGCGGAGCTTACGTGCCGGCGATGTCCGACGAGTCGATCATCGTCCGCGAACAGGGCACGATCTTTCTCGCCGGGCCACCGCTGGTCAAGGCGGCGACCGGCGAAATCGTCAGCGCCGAGGAACTCGGCGGTGCCGACGTGCACACTCGCATCTCCGGCGTCGCCGATCACTATGCCCAAAACGACCACCATGCGCTGGCGATCGCTCGCCAGATCGTACGGCGCCTGAACCGCGTGAAATCGTTGACACTGGACGTCGCTCCGCCGCGCGCCCCGCTGTTCCCGCCCGACGAGCTCTATGGCGTCATCAACGCCGACATCAAGAAGCCCTACGACGTGCGCGAGGTCATCGCGCGCCTGGTCGACGGCAGCGACTTCGACGAATTCAAAGCCCGCTACGGCACGACGCTGGTCACGGGCTTTGCGCGGCTCTTGGGCTACCCCGTGGGTGTCGTCGCCAACAACGGCGTGCTGTTCTCGGAGTCCGCGCTCAAAGGCGCGCACTTCATCGAGCTGTGCAGTCAGCGCAACATACCGCTCGTCTTTTTCCAGAACATTACCGGCTTCATGGTCGGGCAGAAGTACGAGGCGGGCGGCATCGCCAAGGATGGCGCCAAGCTGGTCACCGCGGTGTCTTGCGCCAAGGTGCCCAAGTTCACCGTGATCATCGGCGGCAGTTATGGCGCCGGCAACTACGGCATGTGCGGCAGGGCGTTCAATCCGCGCTTTCTGTGGATGTGGCCGAACGCGCGCATCTCGGTCATGGGAGGCGAACAGGCGGCGACGGTGCTGGCGACGATCCGTCGCGACGCCATCGAAGCCAAAGGGACTGCCTGGAGCGCCGAGGAGGAGGCAGCGTTCAAGGCGCCGATCCGCGAGCAATACGAGCGCGAGGGCCATCCGTACTACGCCAGCGCACGCTTGTGGGATGATGGCGTGATCGATCCCGCCGACACCCGCAAGGTGCTCGGGCTCGCGATCTCGGCCGCGCTGAACAAGCCGGTCGAGGCGACCAGGTTTGGCGTCTTCCGGATGTAAGGCCATGGCCGGGCTCACAAGCACCTGTTCGACGCTGGAAATAGCGGTAAGCGGCGCGATAGCTCGCGTCGCGCTCAACCGCCCCGACGTTCACAACGCGTTTGACGAGACCTTGATCGCGGAGCTGACGCACGTCGTCCGGACACTCGACGCCGATGCAAGCATTCGCGTGCTGGTCCTCGAAGGCCGGGGAAAAAGCTTCTGCGCCGGCGCCGATCTCAACTGGATGAAGAAGATGGCCGGCTTCTCGCACGCCGAGAATCTCGCCGATGCCAACGCCCTGGCCGCGATGCTGTCGGCATTGAACGGCATGTCGAAGCCGACGCTCGCCCGGGTGCACGGGGCAGCGTATGGCGGTGGCGTCGGGCTCGTCGCCTGCTGCGATATCGCGATCGGAACGCCTGGCGCGACATTCGCGTTGTCGGAGACGCGCCTCGGCCTGATTCCGGCCACGATCAGCCCGTACGTGATCGAGGCGATCGGCGCACGCGCCGCGCGGCGCTATTTTCTTTCCGCGGAGCGCTTCGGCGCCGAGGAGGCGCGCCGCCTTGGCTTGCTGCACGAGCTTGTGTCCGAGGCGGAGCTGGACGCGACCGTCGACCGGCTTGTCGCGACATTGTTCGACGCCGGTCCGCAGGCGCAGTCGGAAGCGAAGTTGCTGATCCGCGCCGTCGCGCAACGGCCGATCGACCAGGGCGTGATTGGCGACACCGCCAAGCGTATCGCACGGGTTCGCGCCACGTCCGAAGGCAAGGAGGGTGTCGCCGCGTTCCTGGCCAAGCGCAAGGCCGCCTGGGTTCCGCGGGACAAGTGAAAGCCGAAGCGGATGGAGCATCTCGACACCGTGCAACC
>DAIQRF010000113.1:0-6957 GCA_036786505.1 Casimicrobiaceae bacterium
GAATGATCGCGGCCAATCAGCGTCTCGAATCCATTGCCGACGATCGCGCACCGCGACTTTCGCCGGGAAGCATCGCGCCAGGCGGGTCACGCATCATCGCCGCCCAAAGCGACTGCCCGTTCCAGGCCGTCGCACGCCACCGACTCGACGCGCAGCCCTGGCCCGTTCCACTCGGGGGCTTGTCGCCACAGGAGCGCGGCGCGCTGGTGCACCTGGCCATGGCCGCGTTCTGGGCCGCCGCGCGCGATCATTCGACGCTGGTTGCGCTCGACGGTGCAGGCGAAAAGCGACGCGTCGAAGCCGCCGTCGAAACCGCGCTCGCCCAGTTCCCCGCAGTGCGCTGGCGCAGCTTGCCGACCCTTGTTCGCGCCGCGGAAGCGACGCGACTGGAGCGTCTTCTGCATGCGTGGATAGTGATCGAACGAACGCGGCCGCCGTTCGCGGTCCAAGGCGTCGAAGCGATCGCCGCGGTGGATCTCGCGTCGTTGACGTTTCGGATGAGATTCGATCGTGTCGACGCGCTCGCCGATGGCGGGATTGCGATCGTCGACTTCAAGACCGGCCGCGCCGAGCGGCCGGCACGATGGTTCGATCCCCGACCTCGCGCGACCCAGCTAGGGATGTATGTGCTGGCCCAGCGCGATGCACAGCCCGAGGTCGAGGTTCGCGCCGCTGCCTATGCGCAGTTGCGTCCCGACGCCGTCGCCGCGGTGGGACTTGCCGCAGATGCGAGCGCATGGCCCGCGCTGACTCCCGTTTCCGCATGCAAGCTCGACGGCTGGCAGGCGCTTGAAGCCTGGTGGCGCTCTCAGCTCAGCGCCTTGGCGTCGGAAATCGCCTCGGGCAACGCCGTCGTCAGTCCGCGCCAGTCTCCTTTGGCGTGCCGCACGTGCTGCCTGCAGCCGCTGTGCCGAATCCAATCGGTGCGCAACCTTGTCGAGCAAAGTCTCGACGATGAATGAGCGAAGGATGGTCTCCGACGACGCCGAGCGATCGGCGGCGCTTGATGTTTCACGCTCATTCGTCGTTCAGGCGCCGGCCGGCTCGGGCAAGACCGAGCTCCTGATTCAGCGCTACCTTGCCTTGCTCTCGCGGGTCGAGCGACCCGAGGCGATCGTCGCCATGACGTTTACGCGCAAGGCCGCCGGAGAGATCCGCGAACGCATGGTGGCCGCATTGCGCGCCGCCGAGTCCGACGCCGCGCCGGCGGAAGCCCATGCCGCGCTGACCTGGCGCCTGGCGCGTACCGTATGGCAACGCGACTCAACGCTGGAATGGAATCTGATCGCCCACCCCGCGCGACTGCAGGTGCAAACGATCGACGCGCTATGCGCCTCGCTGATGCGCCGCGCGCCACTCACCTTGAAGGTTGGCACATTGCCGCGCTTCGTCGATCGCGGCCTGCCGCTCTATCTCGATGCGGCGCGTTCGGAGCTCGACGCGGCGGGCGCCGAGGATGTTGCGTGGCGGCGCCTGCTCGATCACCTCGACAACGATGCCGATCGCCTGATCGAGCTGATTGCCGGGATGCTCGCCAAGCGCGACCAGTGGCTGCATTTCGCTGTCGTGGATGACAAGGATGCCTTGCGCGTCAATCTGGAACAGGCGCTGGTCGCCGAGATCGATCGCGAGCTGGTTGCGCTCGATGCTGCGTTTCCGCGCGAGATCGTCACGCCCCTGCTTGAGCTTGCGCGTTACGCGGGCGCCAATCTCCGGGTCGACCAGCCCGATCATCCGCTGGCGGCGTGGTCGGAGGGCAGCGCTCTTCCGCCGTCAAGCGCGCACGGACTGCCCCAGTGGTCGTCCATTGCCGAATGGCTGCTTACAAAGGAGGGCACGTTTCGTGTGGCGGTCAACAAGTCCCAGGGGTTTCTCCCGCCAAGTTCCGCCGGCGCGTCGGGGCGCGGCAGCCATCGCGATCACAAGCAGGCGATGGGACAATTGCTTGCGCGCCTGGAGCAGGTTCCCGGGCTCGCCGCCGCGCTCCATTCGGTGCGCAAGTTGCCGCCTCCGCGCTACGACGAGGCTTCGTGGTCTTTCATCGCTGCGCTGCTCGACGTGCTGCGGCACGCAGTGGCCCGGCTGCAACTCGTGTTCGCGCAGGAAAACGCCATCGATTATCCGGAATCGACATTGATCGCGCTGCGCGCCTTGTCGTCGGAAGAGGGCCCCTCCGAGCTACTGCTCGCACTCGACATGCAGATCGAGCATTTGCTGCTGGACGAGTTCCAGGATACGTCGCTCGCACAGCACCAACTGGTCGAGCGTCTTACCGAGGGATGGACGCCTGGCGATGGACGCACCTTGTTTGTGGTCGGCGACCCGATGCAATCGATCTACCGCTTTCGCGAGGCCGACGTCGGCTTGTTTCTCGCCGCTCAGAGAAACCGGCGCATTGGGAATGTCGCGCTCGAGCCGTTGACGCTGACCCGGAACTTTCGTTCGCAGCAAGGCCTGGTCGACTGGGTGAACGCTACGTTCTCTAACGTGTTTGCTTCGCACGACGATCCCGCGCGCGAAACGGTAGCGTTCAAACCGTCGGTCGCGACCCGCCAACGGCATGCCGATGCCGCGGTCACCGTCGATCTCTGCACCGATGCCGTGCAGGAAGCGGCGGTGGTGGTATCTCGAATCCATGGTGCACTCGCAAGCACTGCTGAAACGATCGCGGTGCTCGTTCGCAAGCGTTCCGACCTCGCCGAGATATTGCCGGCCCTGCGCGCCAGAGATATCGCGTTTAGCGCGATCGAGCTCGATCACCTCTCGGAACGGCAGACCGTGCTCGACCTCTGTTCGCTGACGCACGCGCTGGTTCAACCCGATGATCGCCTGGCGTGGCTCGCGACACTGCGCGCGCCGTGGTGCGGACTGACGCTACCCGATCTGTTCGCGGTCGCCCAAACCTGCGGCAAGCGCGCATTGAGCGAGGCTTTGTCGGGAGAATTGGCCGCCGCCGTTCTGAGTCGCCTGTCCGCCGACGGAAAGGGAAGATTCAGCCGTTTCGCGGCCATCGTTACGGCGGTGCTGCAGGAACGCGGACGGCGCGCGCTAGCCACCGCGGTACGCGGCGCGTGGCTCGCGCTGGGCGGACCCGCGTGCGTCACCGATCCGATCGATCTCGAGGCTGCCGATCGATTTTTTGCACTGCTCGCCGAACACGCGGTAGGCGCCGATCTTCCCGATTGGGCGATGTTCATGGAAGCGCTGGATGCGCTGCGCGCGGAAGCGGAAGCCGACCCGTCGACGCGGGTGCGGATCATGACGCTGCACCGGGCCAAGGGGCTTGAATTCGATGTCGTCATCATGCCCGGCCTTGCGCGGCCGCCGCGGCCCGAAGACCGTCAGCTCCTGCTCTGGCGCCGGCGCAGCAACGCCTTGCTGCTGGCACCGATGAAATCCCGCTACGTCGCCCAAGGTGATGACGATGCCGTGTACTCGTATCTGCGAGGGCTCGCCGTCGCCGAAGAAAAAGCGGAACTGGGCCGGCTGCTTTACGTAGGGTGCACCCGTGCGAAGGAGCTGCTACATCTGACTTCGACGCTCGAGCTGACAGAGGAGCAGAGGACACCCCGACGGTGGAAGGAACCATCGCTGCGAACAGCGTTGGCCGCGCTGTGGCCGACTCTTTCCGCTTCGGCACCCGACCCCGACACTGACGTCAGCAAGAGCGTTGGTCGCGAGGAAACCGGTGTCCCGCTGCGGCGCCTTCCTGCGCACTGGCAACTCCCGCTGCCCCCTGCACCCATTCCGGGACCGGGCGGCCCCGATTCAATATCAGACCGCGATCCCGTCGAGTTCGATTGGGCACGCGAGACCGCCCGCCGCATCGGAACCGTCGCCCATCGCCTCCTCGGGCAGCTGGCGGAGGAGGGGCTTGAACGCTGGAACGCGCAACGAATCGCGATCGAGCGCAAGCGAGCCACGCGCGAGCTCGGCGCGCTCGGATTGACCGGCAGCGAAGTTGGCGCAGCCGTGGAGGAGGTGCTGTCGGCGATCGCCGCCACCGTCGCCGACGCGCGCGGACGCTGGTTGTTTGATCCTGGCCACGCCGAAGCTCGCAGCGAGCATGCGCTGACGGGGCTGCGTGGCGACAGGTTTATCCACCTCGTGCTCGACCGGACCTTCGTTGATTCCGACGGCGTCCGCTGGATTGTCGATTTCAAGTTATCGCGCCACAAAGGCGCTGACGCGGGAGCCTTTCTGGACCGCGAGCAGGAGCGCTATCGCACGCAACTGGAAACCTATGCGCGGGTGATGCGCGAGATCGATCCGCGTCCGATCCGGGTGGGACTCTACTTCCCGCTGCTGCCGGGTTGGCGCGAATGGAGTCCGGCCCGGTAAGGAAGACCGCACTCGCGCGCCAGCCGTAAGCGCTGGACCGCGACCCATGCAGCAGGTTAAAATTGAGGTTTATCAAAGCGTTCCGGTAATTTTTTCCCGGAGTCGCTCCCCGGCAACCGCAGCGTGCAGGTAATTCGCGGATTTTCCCAGCCCAGCCACGACCGCATCGCGCTTACCATCGGCAATTTCGACGGCGTGCATCGCGGCCATCAGGCCATGCTCTCGCGCTTGAGCGAGGCGGCGGAGGATCTCGCGCTCGCGTCCGCAGTGCTGACCTTCGACCCTCATCCACGCGAGTTCTTCGCCCCGGAGTCCGCCCCGCCGCGACTGTCGACGCTGCGTGACAAGCTGGAGCGTTTCGCGTCTCAGGGTGTCGCGCGCGTCCATGTCGCCAGATTCGACGCAAGGCTAGCCAGGCTCTCGGCCGGGGAATTCATCGACCAGGTGCTAGTGCGCAAGCTCAGGATGAGCTGGATTCTGGTCGGAGACGACTTTCGCTTCGGTCGCGACCGCGTTGGCGACCTGGCGCTGCTACGGGAGCAGGCCGCCAATTACAGCGTCGAAGCCATGCCGACCGTCACCATCGACGGCGAGCGTGCGTCGAGCAGTGCGGTGCGATCCGCGCTTGCGGTCGGAAACGTCGAGCGCGCGACCAAGCTCCTCGGCGGGCCTTACATCATGTCCGGTCACGTTGCGCATGGCGACAAGCTCGGCCGTCATCTGGGCTTTCCCACGGCCAACGTGGTGCTCCGCTACCAGCCGGCGCTGTCAGGAATTTTCGCCGTGCGGGTCCACGGCCTCGGCGACGAATCACTTGCAGGCGTCGCCAGCCTGGGTGTCCGTCCGACGGTCAAACATGGCGCCAAGCCGCTGCTCGAGGTATTCGTGTTCGATTTCGACGAAGCGATCTACGGGCGCAGGATTGCGGTCGAATTCCTGCACAAGCTCCGCGACGAGGAGCGCTACGCCGATCTCGATGCGCTGACGCGGCAGATTCGAGTCGACGTTGCACAAGCCCGCGACTATTTTGCGACAGTGAAGTAAACGAAAGCAACGATGGCCGACGCCAGCAAGACCGACTACAAATCGACGCTGAATCTTCCTGACACGCCGTTTCCGATGCGTGGCGACCTGGCCAAGCGTGAACCCGGTTGGGTCAAGGATTGGCAGGAACGGAAAGTTTACGAAGCGATTCGTGCGGCGAGCAAAGAACGCCCGCGATTTGTGCTGCACGACGGACCGCCGTATGCGAACGGCGATATCCATATCGGTCACGCCGTGAACAAGGTGCTCAAGGACATCGTGGTGAAGAGCCGGCAACTGGCGGGCTTCGACGCGCCGTACGTCCCGGGCTGGGATTGCCACGGCATGCCGATCGAGGTCCAGATCGAAAAGACCCATGGCAGGCATTTGCCGACGGCCGAAACACAGCGCCTCTGCCGCACGTACGCGAGCGAGCAGATCGTGCGTCAGAAAGCCGAGTTCCAGAGGCTCGGCGTGCTCGGCGACTGGGAGCATCCGTATACGACCATGTCGTATCGCAACGAAGCCGACGAGATTCGTGCGCTGGGTCAGATGCTCGAGAAAGGTTACCTTTATCGCGGCCTCAAGCCGGTGAACTGGTGCTTCGATTGTCAGAGTGCGCTGGCCGAGGCGGAGGTCGAGTACGAAGACCGGCACGATGTTGCGGTCGATGTCGGTTTTGCGCTCGACGATCGTGACCGCGAGAAACTGGCGGCGGCGTTTCGTCTGCCGTCGCTGCCCGAGGGCCCGGTGTATGCGGTGATCTGGACCACCACGCCATGGACGCTTCCGGCCAATCAGGCGTTGAACGTTCACCCTGACATCGACTACGCGCTCGTGCAAACGGATAAGGGCTCTCTGATCGTCGCCAATGAAATATTGATGCGGCCCGCCTTGCTGCGCGGCGAACGCGACTCGATCAACGTCGATCCGGGATTCTCTGACGGTCGCGTACTTGAGCTGACCAACAAATACCAATTGCGGCAATGGAAAGTCGTGGCGCTGACGAAGGGCAAATCCCTCGAGCGCATTCTGTTCCGTCATCCGTTTTACGACCGCGCCGCGCCGATCTACCTTGGCGAGTATGTGACGCTGGAGCAGGGTACCGGCATCGTGCACAGTTCGCCCGCGTACGGCATCGACGACTTCAACTCCTGTCGGCGTTACGGCATGGCCGACGACGACATGCTCAACCCCGTGCTCGGCGACGGCCGTTACACGGACAGTCTGCCGTTCTTTGGCGGGCAGAAAATTTGGGATGCAAACCCGAAGATCGTCGACAAGCTGCGGGAAACCCGAGCGCTCTTTCACGCCGGAAAGATTACCCACAGCTACATGCATTGCTGGCGGCATAGAACGCCGATCATCTATCGGGCGACGACGCAATGGTTTGCCGGCATGGACGAGGTGCCGGGTTTCAAGGGCAGCCGCCCCGCCGAAACGCTGCGCAGCGCGGCGTTGCGAGGCATCGAAGCCACCGAGTTTTTTCCATCGTGGGGCAAGTCCAGGCTCCACGGCATGATCGCCAACCGTCCCGACTGGACGCTGTCGCGCCAGCGTCAGTGGGGCGTGCCCTTGCCCTTCTTCGTCGAC
>DAIQRF010000114.1:0-6944 GCA_036786505.1 Casimicrobiaceae bacterium
GTCTTGGTGCGATGGATCGCAGGCGCCAGCTGGCGCAACCGCGCCTTTTCGGCAAGAGGAACCGGCAGCGTGCCGATGAAGCGCCCGATCCGTTCCTTGCCGCCCGAGATCTTGAGCAACTGGCGATACAGGGGCTTGGTCCACTCCCACTTGAGCTCGAAGCGCACGAACGCGTAGTTGAACGCCTGCCGGTGCGTTTCCTCGGTGTCGGCGAGCGTGCCGTCGACATCGAAGATCAAAGCGTCGAGACTCATCGTACGTCCCCGTCGGCAAATACGCGGCTTGCCAGCAGATCGGCCGCCGAGATCGTGGTCAGCGCTTCGTCGCTGGTGGCGACCTCGGGATGCGAATACAGCCGATACGCATGCCGCAGGCGTGCGCGATCGAGAGCATTGCGCACGCTGCGCGCGTTAGCGAAGTGCGGCTGCGCCATGCGTCGCTTGAGATACTCGTCGAATACCGATTTGGCTTCGTCGTCGAACCGATAGTGCATGGCGTCGAGCATTCGCTCCGCGATTTGCGCCAGTTCGTCCGTCTGGTAATCCGGAAAATCGATGTGGTGCGCGATGCGCGACGACATCCCGGGATTGCTCTCGAAAAAGCGGTCCATCCGCTCCTTGTATCCGGCGAGTATCACGACCAGGTCGTCGCGATTGTTCTCCATGACCTGGAGCAGAATCTCGATCGCCTCCTGACCGTAGTCGCGTTCATTCTCCGGACGATAGAGGTAATAGGCTTCGTCGATGAAAAGGACTCCGCCCATCGCCTTCTTCAAGACTTCCTTCGTCTTTGGCGCGGTGTGACCGATGTACTGGCCGACCAAATCGTCGCGTGTGACGGCCACCAAGTGGCCTTTGCGCATATAACCCAACCGGTGCAGGATCGCGGCCATCCGCATCGCGACCGTTGTCTTGCCGGTGCCCGGATTGCCGGTGAAACACATGTGAAGACTCGGTCCTCCCGCGGAAAACCCGCGCTCGCGGCGCAGTCGATCGACCAGCAGCAGGGCGGCGATTTCGCGAATTCGCGTCTTGACCGGCACGAGCCCGATCAGATCGCGATCGAGTTCCAGCAATAGTTCGTTGACGCCGGTGTCGGCGAGAACCGACGCCACGCTGCCGCCCGCGCCTACCGTCGGCGCCGGACTCGCGATTGCCGTCGCGACCGGAGCAGCGGTTGCTTCACGAGTGGCGTTGATCGTCATGGTTCGGCACTTGCGGGGTGGGTTCTGCGCGCGACTGCGTCGATCGATCAATACCGCGCGCCTTCGGGCTTCGCTGCCACGGCGTAGCTCTCGATGCTGTACCGGATGGTGCGACCCGGCTCCTCGCTGCGCACCAGACGGAAGCCCGGTT
Source organism: Casimicrobiaceae bacterium (assembly GCA_036786505.1). Taxonomy (GTDB): domain Bacteria; phylum Pseudomonadota; class Gammaproteobacteria; order Burkholderiales; family Casimicrobiaceae; genus PALSA-1003. Next base: position 1,356 of record DAIQRF010000114.1, read on the forward strand.
CATTCTTCGGACGGTTGACAATGAACGACATGACCACGGACTCGGTGCCGTGAGTCGAGTCGAACGCGGTGACGCGGATGTAGTGTTCGGGGAATGTCTTGCGGCAGCTATTCACTTCCAGCATGATTCCGGCCGAATCCTTTACATCGAACATCGGCATGCCGAACATCTCCCAGTAAGTGTTGCGCGGATGCGGGTCGTCGGTGTACTCAATGCCTACCGCCCATTGGTTCTTCAGCGCGTACTCGATCTGGCTGGTGATTTGCGCGTCGGTCAGGTCGGGCAGGTACGAGAACTGCCCTTGGGTGACACGGTTGCCGTGGTTGGTCATCACAATCGTAGTCCTTTCAGGAAGCGGCCGTTGGCGTCGGCACGAAGTCCGCGGTATCGGTCGATTCGTAGTTGAAGCTGATGTCCCCCCACGTATCGAGCGCGGCCTTGAGCGGCGAGCACCACTGAGCGGCGTCCTTGAGGATCCGCGGCCCGTCGTTCCAGATGTCGCGGCCTTCGTTGCGCGCCAGCACCATGGCCTCCAGCGCCACGCGGTTGGCGGTGGCGCCGGCCTGGATGCCCATCGGGTGGCCGATCGTGCCGCCCCCGAACTGCAGCACCACGTCGTCGCCCAGGTAGGTCAGCAACTGGTGCATCTGGCCGGCGTGGATGCCGCCCGAAGCCACCGGCATGACCTTGTTCAAGGACGCCCAGTTCTGCTCGAAGAACAGGCCCTTTTCGAGCTGCATCGGCGTGTGTGTGTCGAGCAGCGTGTCGTAGAAGCCGCGGATCATCATCGGATCGCCCTCGAGCTTGCCGACCACTGTGCCGGCATGGATGTGGTCGACGCCCGCCATGCGCATCCACTTGCAGATGACACGGAAGTTCATGCCGTGGTTTTTTTGCCGCGAGTAGGTACTATTGCCGGCACGGTGCAGGTGCAAAATCATGTCGTTTTTGCGCGCCCACAGCGCCATGCTCTGGATCGCCGTGTAACCGATCACCAAGTCGATCATGATGATCACGCTGCCCAGGCTCTTGGCGAACTCGGCGCGCGAGTACATCTCTTCCATCGTTCCGGCAGTCACATTGAGGTAGTGACCCTTGACCTCGCCGGAGGCGGCACTGGCCTTGTTGACTGCATCCATGCAATACAGGAAGCGGTCACGCCAATGCATGAAGGGCTGCGAGTTGATGTTCTCGTCGTCCTTCATAAAGTCCAGCCCGCCCTTGAGGCCCTCGTACACGACGCGACCGTAGTTGCGGCCCGACAGACCGAGCTTGGGCTTGGTCGTGGCGCCCAGCAATGGGCGGCCGAACTTGTCCAGGCGCTCGCGCTCGACGATCACGCCGGTGGCCGGACCCTGAAAGGTCTTCAGGTAGGCCACCGGAATGCGCATGTCTTCCAGCCGCAGCGCCTTGACCGCCTTGAAGCCGAACACGTTGCCGATAATCGACGCGGTGAGGTTGGCGATCGAGCCGCCCTCGAACAGGTCGAGGTCGTAGGCGATGTAGGCAAAGAACTGCGCCTCGGTTTTGGTGCCCGGGCCGGTGTTGGGCACCGCGTCGACGCGGTACGCCTTGGCGCGGTACAGGTCGCAGGCGGTAAGACGATCGGTCCAGACTACGGTCCAGGTGGCGGTGGAGGACTCGCCGGCCACCGCGGCGGCACATTCTTCCGAGTCCACGCCCTCCTGCGGCGTGATTCGGAACATCGCTATGACGTCGGTGTCCTTGGGCACATAGTCAGGCTGCCAGTAGCCCATTTGCTTGTACTTCAGCACACCGGCGCTGTAGCGCTTCTTGGTGTCGGTGATCGCGCCTTCTCTAACGGCATCCATCTCGCTCTCCTTCGCTAAACTGCCGCGTGCGCGACCATGTTCAGCCTGTGAGACAAGTCTAAGCGTGGCTATTCATCAGGTATAATCAGATATTTTATGTATATAATAAGTTTTTTCTTATGATTCACAGGAGGCAGGGTGCGCCCCTACACCTTGCGGCAACTTGATACGTTTCTGGCGGTCGCCCGGGAAATGAGCGTCTCGCGTGCAGCGGAGCGCCTGCACGTCACTCAGCCGGCGGTCTCGATGCAGCTGAAACAGCTCGAACAGGCCCTTGGCTCGCCGCTGCTGCAATCTTCCGGGCGCGGCATCGCACTCACCGACGCCGGTGCGGAATTACGCGATTACGCGCTGCGGGTGACCTTCCAACTCACCGAACTCGACAATATGATGGCCGAGCGTCGCGGCGCTTACCGCGGTCGCGTCGAACTCGCGATCGTGACCACCTCAAAGTACTTTGTTCCGATGCTGTTGGTGCGATTCCGCAAGAAGTTTCCGAAGATCGAGATCGGATTGCGCGTGCACAATCGCGAGGCTATCTTGCAACTGCTGGTCAGGAACGAAGTCGATCTGATCATGATGGGCCGCGTCCCCGACGAGATTGAATGCATTGCGGCGCCGTTCGCCACCAATCCGCTCGGCATAGTCGGCGCCCCGGAGCATCCGCTTTCGCGCCGACGCAATATCGACCTGCGTGCGCTCAAAAACCAGGACTTTGTCGTTCGCGAGACAGGGTCTGGTACTCGGCTGGCGATGGAACGCCTGTTTGCGAAGCATCGAATCAAGCCACGGATCATCATGGAAATACCCAGCAACGAAACCATCAAACAAGCGGTGATGGCCGGCATGGGACTCTCGTTTCTGTCGCTGCGCACGGCGCGGCAGGAGATCGCCGCCGGTCATTTGGTACTTCTGGATGTCAAGGGCTTGCCGTTGATACGACACTGGTACATCACGCGGCTGAAGACCAAACGCCTTTCACCCGCCGCCGCGGAGTTCGAACGCTTTCTGCTGGAGGAAGGCGGAGCGCTGGTCGATGCCTGGTCATGACGCCAGGCGCTACCCGCTTTTGTCGACGGGCGCATGACGGCATGCCGGTGATTCTCGGCGATGAAGAAGAGAAACAGTCATACTCCGGGAAGCCGCATTTCCGCCTGAAGGACGCCAACTTGCTCGACAAAGCAATCACGCCGAGTTTCATCGTCAAATACCTGGACCAGTACGTGATCGGTCAGGACGACGCCAAGAAAACGGTGGCAGTGACTGTCTACTCCCATTTCAAGAAAATAGCCCAATCGCAGCAAGACCGCACGGCCATCGCCAAGAGCAATGTCCTGCTCATCGGCCCTTCGGGAACGGGCAAGACTCTCCTATGTGAAACCCTGTCGGGGGTGTTAGGCGTGCCGTTCGTGACTGCCGAGGCTACCGCGCTGGCGCAATCCCGATACGTCAACGAAGAAATCGAGGCCGTGCTGCAGCGGCTGGTCGACAAGGCGGACGGCGATGTCGCCAAATCTCAATACGGAATCGTGTTCATCGACGAAATTGACAAGCTCAAGGCAACCGACGGTCAACCGCGCAGCGTCTCCGGTGAAAGCGTGCAGCACGCACTGCTCAAGATCATGGAAGGCGCCGCGGTCAAACTGGTCAACGGACGATACATCGATACGACCAATATTCTGTTCATCTGTGGCGGTGCGTTCGTCGGGCTGGACGAAATCATGTCGCAGTCGAATGCCTACCGGTATATCTCGGTCTCCAAAAGCGAGAGCCAGAAGATGCTGCACCGGCTCAACACGCGCGTAAAGCCGACCGACCTGTTTACCTTCGGACTGATCCCGGAATTCACCGGCAGGCTCCCCGTCATCACCCGTTTTCAGGAGCTCAGCAAACAAATGCTGGTGCGGATCATGACCGAGCCGAAAAACTCCATCTACGAGCAGTTCCGGCAGATCTTCCAGAACGAAGGTGTCGAGCTGACGGTCGAGCCCAAGGTGTTCGAGCAGATCGCGGGGCTTGCGGTCGAGTACAAGACCGGCGCCCGGAGCCTGAGAGGCATATTCGAGGAGCTGATCACGCCCATCCTCTTCCTGGTTCCGGACAATCCCGATATCGAAAAAGTCGTCATTGCCTCGCTATTCACCGATCCTTCCTATGTCAGAAAGGAACGGGCGCAATAGTCTCGCGAGATGCCGGAGATCGAGTTTTTGATGAAACAGACACCTGCCCACGACCGCCCTAACCCCGACGTTCTGCGGTTGATGCCCAAGAATCTCAAGAGAGTCGTCGAGGTCGGGTGCAGCAGCGGGGCTTTGGCCCGCGCGTATACCGCAGATAATCCAGGGTGCGCATACACCGGAATCGAAATCGATCCGGAATATGCCGAGCGCGCAAAGCCATCCTGTGGTTCGGTCATCTGCGCGGACGTCGAAAGCATGAGCGAGGAGACGTTCCTTTCCCTCTTTCCCTCCGACTGCTGGATATTCGGTGACTCTCTCGAGCATCTGCGCGATCCCTGGGCTTTGCTCAAGCGCGTGCGAGGCCACCTGCAGACAGGCGATCGAATCGTCGCCTGTATTCCCAATGCTCAACACTGGAGTGTCCAGGCGCGGCTCAACTGCGGCGCCTTCAGGTACGAGGATCAAGGCCTGCTCGATCGCACCCACTTGCGCTGGTTCACGCGGATCACGATCATCGAGCTGTTTCAATCGACCGGGTACCAGATCGTCGAAGGGTTTTCGAGGGTTGCCGACGAGCCCGCACGACAAAACGTGCTTCCGTCCATCCGGGCGATGGCGGTGGCAACCGGGACCGATCCTCAGGTTGCCGAGAACGATTCGCTCGCCGTTCAATATGTTGTCAAAGCGGCGCCCGCCTGAGGTGATGGTACCTGGGCAACAGTACATTCAGCCCGACGGCGCCGGCGTGTCCGGCGCTGGCTCTGCGCCGCCGGCTCGTTCTTGCAGCTCGGTGACAAGCTCCACGCTGTCGTTCTTGGGGCTGTTCATTCGCGAGCTGACGGGATATGCGCGCATTTCTTCCGCCGGATAGGGTTTGAGCAGTGTCAACGCCTGCTCCGGCGTTCCGGTCAGCCAAGTATCGTAATCCTCCGCGGCAACGATGACCGGCATGCGATTGTGAAACTTTGCCGTAAGCTCGTTGGGGCCGCACGTCACGATGCAACACGATTCGATGGATTCATCGGTAGAAGGATCGCGCCAACGCTCCCACAGACCGGCGAAGGCGAACATCGACCCATCGGCGAGCGTGATGCGGTACGGCTGCTTGCCTTGCGGCCCTGATTGCCATTCATAGAAGCCATCCGCCGGGATCAGACAGCGGCGACTCTTGAATGCGGCCCGGAACGCGGGCTTGGACGCGATGCCCTCGGCGCGGGCATTGATGCAGTTCGCTCCGATCTTGGCGTCCCTGGCCCAGCTCGGCACGAGACCCCAGCGCATCCGTCGGGCTCCACGCTGGCCGTCGATCGTCGGAATGACGACAATGCGCTGTGTCGGAGCGACGTTGAAGCGCGGCTCGTAGAACTCGGGCTCCGCCGGCGCGAAGTTATCGAGTTCGAACTTGGCCGCGATGTAGGCCGGCTGGGTGAGGGTGAAGCGGCCGCACATCGCGTGATTCTAACCGAGCGTGCGACGTCGTTGCCCGGCGCCGGCGCAACGGCTTAGAAATGCGCGAACATTTCGTCGTCCCCGCCCCCGATCCAAGCATTCGAGGGCAGGCTTCGGCGGGGACCCAT
>DAIQRF010000115.1:0-6944 GCA_036786505.1 Casimicrobiaceae bacterium
ACCTTGCCGACCTCGGTGGACCCGGTGAAGGTCAGTTTTCGCACCAGCGGGTTCGCGGTCATCTCGCCGCCGATGGCGCGCGAATTGCCGGTGACTACGCTCAGGACTCCTTTGGGCAAGCCTGCCCGCTCGGCGAGCTCGACGAGCGCGAGCGCCGAGAACGGGGTCTGGGATGCCGGCTTGACCACCATCACGCAGCCGGCCGCCAGCGCCGGCCCGACCTTGCGGGTAATCATGGCGGAGGGGAAATTCCAAGGCGTGATGGCGGCGCATACACCGACCGGTTCTTTGATCACGACGATGCGCTTGTCCGCCCACGGCGACGGGATGGTATCGCCGTAGATGCGTTTTCCCTCCTCGGCGAACCACTCGATGAAGGAAGCGGCATACACGATCTCGCCCTTGGACTCGGCGAGCGGTTTGCCTTGTTCCAAGGTCATCAGGACCGCCAGGTCGTCCTGGTGAGCGATCATCAACTCGAACCAGCGCCGCAGGACCATGGCACGCTCCTTGGCGGTCTTGGCGCGCCAACCCGCCCACGCCGCGTTGGCCGCCTCGATCGCGCGCCGCGTCTCCGCCGCGCCCATGTTCGGCACACTGCCCAGCGTGGAACCATCTGCCGGATTGGTCACCGGCAACGTCGACCCATCGTCTGCAGCGACCCATTGGCCGGCAATGAAGCACTGCTGCCGGAACAGCTTGGCATCGTTGAATTTCATGGCCTTGATGCCTCGATTTCGCAGACGAAAAACGAATAAATCACCGGTGTTTAAGGCCTGCGGTAAGTAGCCAAAGAATGAATCACTTGTTCCCGACCGCCAAGGAATGCGGTCGCGTCCGTTGAGATGGCCGTTGGAGCTGCTTTCGCGTCGTCCGCGGTCCCGCCTCGTGCCTTCAAACCGGATCGCATCGACATTATCGATCAATCTCGTTTCGCGCGATCAATATAAAATGTCGCCGTCCGGCCGCGACGCGAGGGTCTTCGAAATTGAACCATGATCAATGCGTGTTGACGTGGAGGCAAAAGTAACGATGAGGAACGCCAAGTCCGAGCTGTCCGATGCCAGCGCATACATGACACGAGGGGAGACCGTCGCACTGCTACAGGTAAAGCCGGCAACGCTCTACACGTACGTAAGCCGAGGATGGGTAAGGCGAATCCCGCATCCAGACAAGAAGCAAAGCCTCTATCTCAAGGAGGATGTGGAAAAGATCCGGGCACGAAGCGGCGCGCGCGCGGCGGACGGCGTGCTTGCGGCCGGCGCGATTCGCTACGGCGAACCGGTCATCGCCACGTCGATCACCGAGATCACCCCGGCCGGACCGAGATATCGAAACCGTTCGGCGGTCGATCTGGTAAAGGCCAATTCGCGCTTCGAAGCGACGGCGGAGTTGCTTTGGTCCGGAACGTGGCTCGAGGAGCCGTTCATCTGGAGGCTGGAAGCCTTGCCCAACGGGTATCTGAAGCTGGCCGGCGGTATCGGAAAGCTGTTTGTCGGCGCAAGCATTCATGAACTGTTTTCGATACTGACCCTGTCGCTTGGAATGGCAAGCGGCAGTCCAAACGAGCGGATGAGACAGGGAGCAACCGTAGTGGTCAGCGCAAGGCAGTTGATTCAAGCGTTGACCGGATGTTTCGGCGTCCTGTCAAAGAAACGGGCGTACCGCCCGCCCAGGGATGGGGAAACCATTGCCGAGGCGGTCGCGCGCGCCCTCGCCGTCACGCCATCGCGCGAAGCTGTCCGGGCGCTGAACGCCGCCTTGACGCTTTCGGCCGACCATGAATTGAACCCCGCGACATTCGCGGCCCGAATCGCCGCGTCAAGTGAAGTCGATCTTCATTCCTGCATCGCTGCCGCGATCTGCACGCATTCCGGCGCGCGCATTGCCCGAGCCTGCGATCATCTGGAGGACATCTTCGATCGGGCGACCACGAAAGCGCAATTGCTGAAGAGGACGATAACGGCCACCGAGTCCGCACCAGCGATGACGGGCTTCAACCACCCCCTGTATCCGAAGGGTGATCCCAGGGCAGCCTGCCTGCTGGAACTGGTTCGTGGGATGCAGAATCCGAACGCGCATTTGGGGCACATCTTCGGCTTTCTGGACGAGGCGGCGAACCGATTCAAGCTGTATCCACGGATGGAGCTGGGGATGGTCGTGCTGGAAGTTGCCCTGCGCCTGCCGCCGCGAAGCGCCGCTGGCATTTACACGTTGGGACGTGTCGCGGGCTGGGTCGCGCACATCATGGAACAGCGACTTGCGGGATTCCTGATCCGCCCACGAGCGAAGTACCTTTCACCGGTCGCCTGACGATTTTTCCGGTGCCGGCGCTTGCGATGGCATCGCCGCTTTGCGGTGTAGCTGCAGTCGCGACTCTTTCCCGGCGAGTGCACATCCACGACCCGCGGACTGACGCACTCCAGTCCCGCGCGGCGGCGCGATGTGCAGGCACTTCGCTCAATCGCTTCCGTCCTCGAGCTTGACCTCCAGCGACTTGAGCAGGAGGGCGGTTGCAACATAGAAGCTTATCGTCAGGGTCAGCTCGACGATTTCCCTTGCGTCAAAACGTGCGGCGACCGCGGCAAAAGTTGCTTCGTCGACGTCGCCGCCGCTCGCCACGCACTCGACGTATGCCAGTACGGTGCGTTCCCGGTCATCGTAGCGATCGCTCTCACGCCAATGGTCGAGACCGTCTATCTGCGCACCGGAAATGCCGCATTCGAGTGCCATCGAATGGTGTTGCGCGAATTCATACCGCGAGCCAGTGAGTTGCGCGGCCCGCAGAATGGCAAGCTCTCGGAACCGACGCGGCAGCACGGCGTCGAAACGCAGTGCGTGGGCCATGGTAATGAACGCGGCCGCAATTTTCGGCGAATGTGCAACCGCGAGATGAAGATTCAGCGGCCTGCCGCCCCGTGCGCGTATCCCGTCGAACAGCTCCCGCAACGCCGGGTCGTCGGGCGCATCCGGAATTGCCGGCAGGCGGGACGTAGCAGAATCAGCCATGGTCGCAACGACCAATATTTATCCGAGCGGCAAAATTGGCACCAGACAAGAGCCTCGCGTGTTCGCGCGACTAGCCGTGACCCAGCTTAGCCTTGAGAAAGTCGACAAAGCAACGCGCTTTGGGCGCCACATAGGTCCGCTGAGGCAAGACAGCGTAGATCGACGTCGTTTGCGCCACCTGCTCGGCGAGTATTTCCTTCAGTTTGCCCAGACGCAGCTCTACCCCAACCAACCATTCAGGAAGCATCGCTATCCCCAGTCCCGCCAATGCCGCGTCGCGCAGGATCTCGCCGTTATCCGCGATGAAATTGCCGCTTACCCGCGTGCGGGTGACGCGCTGGCCGTCTTTCATCGGCCAATGGTCGGAAATTGCCGTGCCACGCATCACCAGGCAGTTGTAACGCTCGAGCTCGTCCGGTGACCGCGGTGTGCCATGCACGCGCAGGTAGTCCGGCGCGGCACATATGACCCGACGGTTCGCCGCAAGCCTAATCCCGATCAGGCCCGTGTCAATCTGGTCGGCAACCCGGATCGCCACGTCGATACGCTCCGCATACAGGTCAATGATGTGAGAATTCAAAATTACGTCCAGCGAAATTTTCGGGTATTTCTTCATGAATTCCGGAAAATGCGAAGACAGCAATCGCGACGCAAGCACGCCCGGTGCGGTCACCCGAAGGTGCCCTGAAGGTTCGCTTTGCATATCCGAGAGCTCACCTTCGGCTTGTTCGAGCTCTTGAATAATGCGCGATGCATGTTCGTACAGTCGTTGGCCGGCTTCGGTAATGAAAAGCCGCCGGGTGGTGCGACTGATGAGCTGGGTGCGCAAACGGTCTTCCAGCCGGCCGACGTTTTTGCTGATAGTGGCCGGAGTACAGCCCACGCGCCGTGCCACTTCCGAGAAGCTTCCCATTTCGACCACTAGGGAAAAGATTCGGAGCGAGCCCAAATCCTGAATCACCCCCGCAGGCCGATCGCGTTGATCTGATTTGTTCCCGTTTTTCAACATCCGTCGATCCCATTTGTTCGCATGCGGAACAGATGATATTCCAAGGTCAGGATTGTTCCAACTGTGCGGTTGGCCCAAACTCGACCCCTCGCAAGCGCGTCCGTGCCGACCTGCGGGCGCCGGAATACGTTACATTCAAGGAGACCCTGCCGCGTGCGTGCGTTGAGTTTCGCTACGGGGACCACTGAGTCCTTTGGCGTCGTTATCGACGCCGACGTGGCCGATCTCGGCGACCAAGGCGTTCCGTCGTTGCGCGCGGCGCTTGCCGCGTGGGGGCCCGAGGGTCTGCGGCAACGTGCGAGCCGGCCGATGCGGCGCATTCCGCTGAGCGCGATCCGCTACCTTCCGCCGATTACCAACTCCGACAAGATCTTGTGTGTCGGCCTCAACTACTATCTGCACGCAAAAGAAGCCGGGATGGCGGTCCCGAAGCATCCCTCGATCTTCGTCCGGTTCCCGGGGTCGCAGGTGGGTCACAACGAGCCGGTTTGGCGCCCGCGGGCGTCGGCCCAGTTCGACTATGAGGCGGAGCTCGCCGTGGTCATCGGGGATCGCGGCCGGAATGTCGCGGTCGAACGTGCGATGGATCTCGTCTTTGGGTACAGTTGCTTTGCAGAAAACTCGGTGCGTGACTATCAGCGTCATTCAAATCAGGCCACCCCCGGCAAGAACTTCCAATATAGCGGTGCATTTGGCCCTTGGATTGTAACCCCCGACGAAGCCGGCGATCCGCAAGCCATGAAGGTCATCGGCCGCTTGAACGGCGTCGAGATGCAGAACGATTCGGCAGGCAACATGATCTTCTCCATTCCGGAACTGATTGCCTATGCGAGTAGCTTCCTCGAATTGCTGCCCGGCGATGTCATCGTGACCGGGACGCCTGCCGGCGTCGGCTTCACGAAGCAACCGCCGCTGTACATGCGTTCGGAAGATACGTTCGAGGTGGAAATCACGGGCGTCGGCGTGCTGCGCAACTCCGTAATCGACGAACCTCATTAGGATCGAACCGCCATGCCTGAACCACTGATCTGGCTTAGCGAGGCCGACGTCGTGGCCCTGGTCAAACTCGACGACGCCATCGTTGCGCTTGAGCAGGGCCTGCGCTGGCTCGCTCAGGGCAAGGGCTTCAACGTCGTCAAGGCGCTGGGCGGTTGGGGCGATGGCAGTTCGATGCACTCTCTCGGCTCGGGATTGCCGGTGATGGGAACCGCGGCCGGTTACGTCGGCTTCAAGAACTGGGTGCACACCAAACGCGGCGCGACGGCGCTGTACGTCATGTTCGAGGCCGAAACCGGCCAGCTGGTCGCGGTAATGGAAGCGGCGGCGCTCGGGCAACTCCGTACGTCGGCCATGACCGGCGTCGGCACCAAATGGCTTGCGCCCGCCACGGCTGCCGACATGGCCCTGATCGGGACCGGTGCGCAGTCGATCACGCAGGTTGCCGCGATCAATGCCGTGCGGCCACTGGGACGCCTGCGCGTTTACAGTCCGACACCGGAGAAGCGCCGCGCTTTCGTCGAAACCGCTCGCGCCAAGTTCGACTTCGAGGTGGTGGAAAGCTCGTCGGTCGAGCACGCGACGGAGGGCGCCGCAATCGTGACCCTGGTGACGCGGGCAAGCGAGCCGTTTCTTCGGGCGGCAATGCTCGCAAAGGGCGCGCACCTCAATGCCATCGGCGCAATCCTGCCCCGCAATGCGGAGTTCGCGCAGGATGTTTTCGAACGAGCCGGCGTCGTCGCGGTCGATGATCTGCCCAACGTCCAGAAGGCCTCGCGCGAGTTCGTCGACTACTACGAACGAGGCGGGCGCGGTTGGAAAGCGGTGCGGCTGCTCGGTGACATCATCGACAAAGGCGAGACCCGACCCGCCGGCTGCGACATAACGTTGTTCAAGGCGATGGGGATGGGAATATCCGACCTCTCCGTCGCCGTTATCGCGCTGGACCGCGCCCGCAAGCGTGGCGTCGGACGGACAATTCCGCATCCGGTGCGTGCCGTGCCACAATGGAATGCCCCAGTCCGGGCGTGAAGACTGATTTGCCAGGAGGATGTCGTGAGCAACGAAACATTCAGATTTGTCGACGTATCGGGAGCGCCACCGCGCGAGCAGGAGCCCTGGCCCTCGGTGATCATCCCGAAGGTAGCGATCGAGGCCGAAGTTTCCCGGCTCGCCGACGCGCCGCGACCCGCCAACGGCCGGCGCACCTCGCTCGTCGTTCACCCGCTGGCGAAACTCCCGGGGCTCGGTCTTGCGCCCGGCATCGACGTCACCATCAACGTTTTGAAACCCGGCGAAGAATCCGCTCCCGTCGTGCGCAATTCGGTGCAGGTCGACATGTGCATCGGTGGACGCGGCACCGCGATCATCGGCTCCCGTGAGCTTCACGCCGATCAATTCGACGTCTGGAACACCCCGTCGATGGAGCCGCACTTCTGCCGCAATACGGGCAACGATCTGTTCGTCCGGCTCTCGTTCAGCAATGCGCCTCTGCTCGAGAAGCTCGAGATCCATTATGTCGACGAAAATATGAAAGCCAAGGAGCGGCGCCCTCGCCATGATCAGCCAGCGAAGGCAGTCTCCGGCAAGCGCGCGCGGGACGTTGCCGAAGCGCTGGACATTGGCACCGAGGGCGCCAAGCTTCTCGGTTATGAATATCTGATCGACATCGACGTCGTCGATTCCAAGCCGCTGTTGTGGCCCTGGAAAGACGTGAGCCCGCACCTCGAGAAGGTCTATCAACGCGACGTCAAGTACACGGGACGGCATTTGTACGTGCTGTACAACCCCGCCACGGAACGACGCATCGGCACCGCGCACTGTTTCTTTGCCACGATCGCCAAGTACCCTCCGGGGAAGGTCGATCGACCGCATCGGCACAGCTCCGCGGCCATCAACTATTACTTCTTCGAGCATGGCAGGAGTACGG
>DAIQRF010000116.1:0-5567 GCA_036786505.1 Casimicrobiaceae bacterium
GGCGTACCGGCGCTTGGAGCCGCCGAGCACCTTAATGCACATTACTCGCCGGGCGCCGGTGTTATCAGCGACCTCCAGCATCGTCTGCATCTGGATCATTGCTCAATCTCCAACTTGACCCGCCGCGGAAGCTACGCCTCGCGGCGACCAGTTTTGGAACCCGTCCGGGTGAAGCTGCCGCATAGCCGGAACGCTTATCCAGGGTCCTGAAAAAGCATCGCCCGGCGTGCCGCAGGCGAAGCTTATAAGTATGACACTTTCCAGTGGCATTGGCAAGGTCTGCCAGGCCTCTAGTGCTTAGATATTCTTGGCTTTTTCGATCAAGCGCTTCACCCGCCATGCCTTGGTCTTGGCGAGCTTGCGGCAGGCCTCGATTTCGACCAAGTCGCCGGCCTTGCATTCGTTGTTTTCATCGTGCGCGTGGTACTTGTTGGAGCGGGTCACGACCTTGCCGTAGAGCGGGTGCTTGACGCGGCGCTCGACCAGCACCGTCACCGTCTTGTCCATTTTGTCGCTCACCACCCGGCCGATCTGGGTCTGGATCAGGCTACCCTTGGCTGCGGGGGCGCCGGCCGCGGCGCCCTCGGCCGCTTGTTGCACCGCTTGTTGCATCGGTTCGTTCATGTCTGTGCCGTCTTCGATTGGTGAGTAAGCAGCGTTCGCACTCTGGCTATGTCGCGCCGGACCGCGGGCAGCTTGGACTGATTCGAGAGCTGCTGCGTCGCCTTCTGCATGCGCAAGCCGAACTGCTCCCTGAGCAGCGCGTGAAGCTCGGTCGTAAGCTCGTCAGGTGACTTGCCGTGCAAGTCCTTCCTGCGTTCGGACGTTTTCATGGGGGCGGTCCCTTAACCGAGAAGCCGGTGGACGAAAGTGGTCCTGATCGGCAGTTTTGCTGCGGCAAGCGCAAACGCCTCGCGGGCCAGCGCCTCGTCGACGCCATCCATTTCGTAGAGAACCTTCCCCGGCTGGATCTCGGCGACGTAGTACTCCGGATTCCCCTTGCCATTGCCCATCCGCACTTCAGCCGGCTTTTGCGACACCGGCTTGTCGGGGAAGATACGAATCCAGATTCGGCCTCCGCGCTTGATGTGCCGCGTCATCGCCCGCCGGGCGGCCTCGATCTGGCGCGCGGTCAGGCGTCCGCGCCCGACCGCCTTAAGCCCATATTCGCCGAAGCTGACCTTGGCGCCGACGGTCGCAACGCCTTTGTTGCGGCCCTTCTGCTCCTTGCGGTACTTCCGTCTAGCTGGCTGCAGCATTTTTCACTCCCGCAGGCTTCCGAGGCCGCTTCGGTGTTTCGGGTGCCACCACGGGAGCCGCTTGCGGCTCCGCGTTGTGCGGCATCACTTCGCCCTTGAACACCCAGACCTTGATCCCGATGACGCCGTACGACGTCTTCGCTTCGGCGAAGCCGTAGTCGATATCCGCACGCAGCGTGTGGAGCGGCACCCGTCCCTCGCGATACCACTCGCAACGCGCGATTTCGATGCCGTTCAAGCGCCCCGAGCTCATGATCTTGATGCCCTGCGCGCCAAGGCGCATCGCGTTCTGCATCGCGCGCTTCATGGCCCGGCGGAACATGATGCGTTTCTCGAGCTGCTGCGCGATCGAGTCGGCGACGAGCTGCGCATCGATCTCGGGCTTGCGTATCTCCTCGATATTGAGGCCGACTTCGGTGCCCATCATCTTGCGCAAATTCGCGCGCAGCGTTTCGATGTCCTCGCCCTTCTTGCCGATCACCACGCCGGGCCGCGCGCTGTGAATGGTAATACGTGCGTTCTTGGCCGGGCGTTCGATCGTGATCTTGCCGACCGAGGCGTGCGAGAGCTTCTTCTTGAGATAAGCGCGGACCTTGATGTCCTCGTTGAGTATCGTTGGGAAGTGCTTGCTATTGGCGTACCACTTCGACGTCCAGTCGCGATTGACGGCCAGACGGAAGCCGATCGGATGTATCTTCTGTCCCATGAGCTAGTCCTTTTTTCCGTCACCGACGGTGACATGGATGTGGCAAGTCTGTTTGAGGATCACGTTGCCACGTCCCTTGGCCCGCGCAGTAAAACGGCGCAGGTTGGTCGCCTTGTCGAGAAAGATCGTCTTGACCTTCAGCTCGTCGACATCGGCGCCTTCGTTGTGCTCGGCGTTGGCGATGGCCGACTCCAGCACCTTCTTGATGATCTTGGCGCCCTTCTTGGGGCTGAACGTCAGCACGTCGAGCGCCCTGTCGACGGCCAAACCGCGGATCTGATCGGCAACGAGTCTGCCCTTCTGGGCCGACAGGCGCACGCCGCGCAGGATTGCTTTGGTTTCCATTGGCCTAAAGCTCCTTACTTCCGAGGCGGCATCGGCGCCGCAACCTTCTTGTCGGCGGAGTGCGCCTTGAACGTGCGGGTCAAAGCGAATTCGCCAAGCTTGTGTCCGACCATGTTTTCCGACACGTACACCGGTATGTGCTGCTTGCCGTTGTGAACCGCGATGGTCAGTCCCACGAAATCGGGCGTGATCGTCGAGCGGCGCGACCAGGTCTTGATCGGCCGCTTGTCCGACGTGGCGCGAGCCGCTTCGACCTTGGCCTGCAAATGGTGGTCGACGAACGGACCTTTCTTGATTGAGCGAGCCATGCTGGTTCCTCTAACCCTTCTTCGCGGCGTGGCGGCGGCGGACGATCATGCCGTCGGTACGCTTGTTGCGCCGCGTCTGATAGCCCTTGGTCGGCGTACCCCAGGGTGATACCGGATGGCCGCCACCGTTGGAACGGCCGCCATGCGGGTGATCCACCGGATTCATGGCGATGCCGCGAACGGTGGGACGAATGCCGCGCCACCGCTGCGCGCCGGCCTTGCCGATCGAACGCAGGTTGTGCTCTTCGTTGCCGACGGTGCCGATCGTGGCCCGGCAGTCGACGTGCACCTTGCGAATCTCGCCCGAGTGCATGCGCAACTGCGCATACGCGCCTTCGCGCGCGAGCAACTGCACCGACGCTCCGGCGGAACGCGCCATTTGCGCGCCTTTGCCCGGCAACATTTCGACGCAGTGTATGGTCGTGCCCACCGGAATGTTCCGCAGCGGCAGGCAATTGCCGGGCTTGATCGCCGCCTCGGCCCCGCTCATCAGCTGCGCGCCCGCCGCGACGCCGCGCGGAGCGACGATGTACCGCCGCTCGCCATCGCTGTACAGCAGCAATGCCAGGTGCGCGCTGCGGTTCGGGTCGTATTCGAGCCGTTCCACCTTGGCCGGAACACCGTCCTTGCTGCGACGAAAATCGACGATGCGGTAATGCTGCTTGTGGCCGCCGCCTTGGTGGCGCATCGTGATATGGCCGTTGTTGTTGCGCCCCGAACCGCGCTTCTTCGCCTCGACCAGTGCCTCGACCGGACGGCCCTTGTGCAGGTCCGGATTGACGACCTTGACCAGCGCGCGCCGGCCGGGCGAGGTGGGTTTGACTTTGATAAGTGCCATGATCAGGCTTCCTGCGCGAAGTTGATTTCCTGGCCCGGCTTCAGGCTCACGTACGCCTTTTTCCAGTTGCGGCGGCGGCCGTTGTAGGCGCCGAACCGCTTGACCTTGCCCTTGACGTTGGCAATCTGAACGCTTTCAACCTGGACCTTGAACATAAGCTCGACCGCGGCCTTGACTTCCGGCTTGGTCGCGTTTGGCGCCACCCTGAACACGACCTGCTCGTGCTTGTCGGCGATGTGCGTCGCCTTTTCGGAAATGGTGGGCGCCAGCAGCAGCGTCATCAGCCGTTCCGGATTGAACTTGCTTGCTGCGCCTGGGGCAGTCGTTTTCTGTGCGCTCATGCCAGGATCTCCTCGAACTGCGTCACCGCGGCGCGGGTCAATAGCACATGATCGAATCGAACCAGACTGACCGGGTCGACCTCGCGAGTCTCCAGCACCAGTACGCCGTGCAGGTTGCGCGACGACAGATGGACGTTGTCGTGCAGTGCATCGACGACGACGAGCACCGAGCCGGAGAGTCCCAGCGCCTTGATCTTCTGCGCGAGCAGCTTCGTTTTCGGCGCATCGAGTGCGATTTGATCGACGACGGACAGGCGATCTTCGCGAACCAGTTGCGACAGGATCGAAGCAATGCCGGCGCGGAACATCTTCCGATTCACCTTCTGCGAAAAGTTCTCGTCGGGCGAGCTGGGGAAAATCTTTCCGCCGCCGCGCCATAGCGGGCTGTTGGCCTGGCCCGCACGGGCGCGGCCGGTGCCTTTTTGGGCCCAGGGCTTCTTGTGCGACTTGTTGATGTCGGCACGGCCTTTTTGCGCCCGGTTGCCGCTGCGCGCATTGGCCTGATACGCGGTCACCAGCTGGTGGATCAGCGCTTCGTTGTACTCGCGGCCGAACAGCGAGTCCGAGCAGCTAAGCGTCGCGGCAGGCTTGCCGCTGTCGTTGATGAGCTTCAGCTCCATGCTCTAGGCCCCCTTCTTCAGCGGGGTCTTGACCGAAGGCCGGACCACGATGTGGCCGCCGTCGGCGCCTGGAACCGCACCCTTGACCAGCAGCAGGCCGCGTTCGACGTCGACGCGAACGACCTTCAGCGTCTGCACCGTGCGCTTGACGTTGCCGTACTGGCCCGCCATGCGTTTGCCGGGAAATACGCGTCCGGGGTCCTGCGCCATACCGATCGAGCCGGGGCTGTTGTGCGAGCGCGAATTGCCGTGCGAGGCGCGGTTCGAGCTGAAATTGTGGCGCTGGATCACGCCCGAAAAGCCGCGACCCTTGGTGGTGCCGCTGACATCGACCAACTGCCCGACGGCGAAGGTTTCGACGCTGATGGTTTCGCCCAGCTTCAGGCTGGCGAGCTGTTCCACCGGGACCTGAAATTCCTTCAGCAGGGACCCCGCTTCCACGCCTGCCTTGGCCAGATGCCCCGCTTGTGGCTTGGTGACGCGATTGGCGCGCCGCTTGCCATAGGTGACCTGCACCGCGGAATAGCCATCGGTTTCCTCGGTCTTGATCTGGGTGACGCGATTGTTGGCGACATCGAGCACGGTCACCGGCACGGCAGCGCCGTCGTCGGAGAAAATCCGCGTCATGCCGATCTTGCGGCCGACTAGTCCTAGACTCATGTTCGTTTTCCTTGGTTTACCGGGACTGGTTTCCCAAGCTCGGTTTCCTCATTCCGGCCGCCGATTTCGATTGACCGGCGGCGTTTGTGACGACAACTTCGGCTGCACTTATCTGCGTTGGTGAAAACTGCGTTACTGAAGCTTGATCTCCACGTCGACACCCGCCGGCAGATCGAGCTTCATCAGCTGATCGACCGTCTTGTCGGTCGGATCGATGATGTCCATCAACCTGAGATGGGTGCGAATCTCGAGCTGATCGCGCGACGTCTTGTTGACGTGCGGCGAGCGCAGAACATCGAATCGCTCGATCTTGGTCGGAAGCGGAACCGGACCCTTGACCACCGCGCCCGAGCGCTTCGCCGTTTCCACGATTTCCTGCGCCGATTGGTCGATCAGCTTGTAGTCGAAAGCCTTGAGGCGGATACGGATTCGCTGGTTTTGCATATGTGCCTTTCGGCCGAAAGTAAAAACCTACTTTCGGCCGGTTAGT
>DAIQRF010000116.1:5667-6941 GCA_036786505.1 Casimicrobiaceae bacterium
GCCCGACGATTCGCAGCGTTAACATCAACTATTCAATAACTTTCGCCACCACGCCGGCGCCGACCGTGCGGCCGCCTTCGCGGATGGCGAAGCGCAAACCCTCTTCCATCGCAATCGGCGCAATCAGGGTCACCGTCATCTGGATATTGTCGCCAGGCATCACCATCTCGGTGCCCGCCGGCAGCTCCACCGAGCCGGTCACGTCGGTGGTGCGGAAGTAAAACTGCGGCCGGTAGCCAGGGAAGAACGGCGTATGCCGGCCACCCTCTTCCTTGCTCAGCACATACACCTCACAGGTGAACTTGGTGTGCGGAGTGATGCTGCCCGGCTTGGCCAGCACCTGGCCACGTTCCACCTCTTCGCGCTTGGTGCCTCTAAGGAGCACGCCCACGTTATCGCCGGCCTGCCCCTGGTCCAACAGCTTGCGAAACATCTCCACCCCAGTGCACACCGTCTTCAAGGTCGGCTTCAAGCCCACAATCTCCAGCTCCTCGCCCACCTTCACCACCCCACGCTCCACCCGCCCGGTCACCACCGTGCCCCGACCCGAGATCGAGAACACGTCTTCCACCGGCATCAGAAACGGCCCGTCGATCAGCCGCTTCGGCTGCGGAATATAGCTGTCCAGCGCCTCGGCCAGGCGGTTGATGCAAGGCTCCCCCAGCTCGCTCTTGTCGCCTTCCAGCGCCAGCTTGGCACTGCCAATGACGATCGGGATCTTGTCCCCCGGAAACTCGTACTTCGTCAACAGCTCCCGCACTTCCAGCTCCACCAACTCCAAGAGCTCCTGGTCATCGACCATGTCGGCCTTGTTCAGGAACACCACAATGTAGGGCACCCCCACCTGCCGCGCCAACAGAATGTGCTCCCGCGTCTGCGGCATCGGACCGTCGGCCGCACTCACCACCAGAATCGCCCCGTCCATCTGCGCCGCCCCGGTAATCATGTTCTTCACATAGTCGGCATGACCCGGACAGTCCACGTGCGCGTAGTGCCGGTTCTTGGTCTCGTATTCCACGTGCGCGGTGTTGATGGTGATCCCCCGCGCCTTCTCCTCCGGCGCATTGTCAATCTGGTCGTAGGCCCGCGCCTCCCCACCAAACTGCCTCGACAGCACCAGCGTCAACGCCGCCGTCAACGTCGTCTTGCCATGATCCACGTGCCCGATCGTGCCCACGTTCACGTGCGGCTTGGTCCGCAAAAACTTGCCCTTGGCCATATCGAGTCCTTCGTGCAAAAGTACAAACCTACTTTTGCCCGGTTAAAGTTACCTT
>DAIQRF010000117.1:0-614 GCA_036786505.1 Casimicrobiaceae bacterium
GCCTGTGACTCGCTCCGCCCCCCCGCCTCCCTTGTCGGCTGCGGCGCCGGCTCAGGCCGCCGCCGACGAAACGCTCGCCGACGTCCACGACGACGTCGACCGGCAGGTGCTGCCGATTTTTCTCGAGGAAGCCGCCGAACTGTTTCCACAAACCGGCGAGCAGCTTCGCGCATGGCGGCGCAGGCCCGCCGACAACGATGCGTCGCAGGCGCTGCAGCGCACGCTGCACACGCTCAAGGGCAGCGCGCGCATGGCCGGCGCGATGAGACTCGGCGAGCTCGCTCATCTGATGGAAAATCGCCTGTCCTCCGGCGATGTGCTCGCGCCGGCGTCGCCGGAGCTGTTCGACACGCTCGATAACGATCTCGATCATATCGCCTTTTTGCTCGATCGCCTGCAAAAAGGCGAGGTCGATACCGCGCTACCCTGGGTCGGTGAAGAAGCCGGCGCGGAGGACGATGCCGCGGCAACGGCTGAGATTTCGATGGCGTCGCCGGCGGCACTGGCAGCGGTGTCGGCGCTGCCCGTCGCTCCGCAGCCGCACCTGGCCGCGACTGGTTGGTTTGACGACGACAGGGCCGAAGCAGTAGCCGTGGTCGGCGGGCGCGCTGAGG
>DAIQRF010000117.1:624-6860 GCA_036786505.1 Casimicrobiaceae bacterium
TCGCTCCGCAGCCGCAGGTGGCCGCGGCCACGAGCCGGGGGCCGACCGGCACCGATACCGAGGCCCGGGCGATGCTGCGCGTACGTGCCGATCTTATCGATCGTCTGGTCAACGAGGCGGGCGAGGTCGCCATCACTCGCGCCCGCGTCGAAGGCGAGCTGCGCTCGCTGAAGGGCAATCTGCTCGAACTGACCAACAGCGTGATTCGCCTGCGGTCGCAGGTTCGCGAAATCGAGATCCAAGCCGAGTCGCAGATTCAATCGCGGATGTCGATGGTCAACGAGGCAGCGGAAGGCTTCGACCCTCTGGAGTTCGATCGTTACACGCGGTTCCAGGAACTGACGCGAAGTCTCGCCGAAGGCGTCAACGATGTTTCGACGGTCCAGCAATCCCTGCTGAAGAATCTCGACGAGGCCGATGCGGCGCTGCTCGCGCAAGCGCGGCTTTCCCGCGACGTGCAGCAGCAACTGTTCTCGATTCGCACGGTTCCCTTCGGCAGCTTGTCGGAGCGCCTCTACCGCATTCTTCGTCAGACGGCGAAGGAGCTCGACAAACGCGCGAATCTCGAGATACGCGGAACGCAAGTTGAGCTCGATCGCTCGGTGCTGGAAAAGCTGGTCGGACCGCTCGAACACCTGCTGCGAAATGCGCTGGACCATGGCATCGAGAGTCATGACGCACGACGGAATGCGGGCAAACAGGAAACCGGCGAAATAACGCTCAACGTCCGCCAGCAGGGCAACGAAATCGCGATCGAGCTGACCGACGACGGCGCCGGACTCGATTTCGGACGGATCCGCGACAAGGCACGCGCGCAGGGCCTGATCACGGCTGACGCCGAGCTGACCGAGGCCCAGCTCATCGAATTCATCTTTGCGCCGGGATTTACAACCGCCACCACAGTGACCCGGATTTCCGGACGTGGCGTGGGAATGGACGTCGTTCGCTCGGACATCGCCGCGCTCGGCGGACGTGTCGACGTCGCAAGCGCTCCCGGAAAAGGAACGTCGTTCACCGCGTACCTCCCGCTCACGCTGGCGGTTGCGCAAACGGTGCTGGTCAAGGCGGGCGGGAGATTGTGGGCGCTTCCCGCGCCGATGGTCGAGCAGGTACAGCAGATCAAGGACAAGGATCTGATCAACCTTTACCTGACACGCGAGGTTTCCTGGCAGAGCCGGAAATATCCATTTTTCTATTTGCCGCGCCTGCTCGGCAGCGCGGGTAACAATCCGGAGACCACGCGCTACAACTCGGTGCTTCTGCTGCGCAGCGGACACACGCTGGCTGCCGTTCACGTCGACGAGATGATCGGCAACCAGGAAGTGGTGGTGAAAAACATCGGGCCGCAGCTCGCGCGCGTGTCCGGGATTGCCGGCGCGACGGTGCTGGGCACCGGTGAAGTTGTTCTGATTATCAATCCGGTGCAGCTTGCGCAGCGACTGGATATTGCCGCCGAAGCACCGATGGTGGTCAAGACGGCGCAGGCGGCCGCCGCCGCCGCCGCGGCTGCCGCGGCCGCGGGGCCGCCGCTGGTCATGATCGTCGATGACTCGCTCACCGTGCGCAAGATCACCAGCCGGATGCTCATGCGCGAAGGATTTTCCGTCGTCACCGCCAAAGACGGCCTCGACGCGCTGCAGTTGTTGGCCGAGCGCACACCGGAGGCGATCCTGCTCGACATCGAGATGCCGCGCATGGACGGGTTCGAATTCGCAAAAACGGTCAAGGCAGATATCAACCTTGCACACATTCCCATCATCATGATCACGTCGCGCACCGCCGAAAAGCATCGCAATCGTGCCAAGGAGCTCGGCGTCGACGCGTACCTCGGCAAGCCCTACCAGGAAGAAGAGCTGCTGCGCAACCTCCGCGAGCTGCTCGCGTTGCATACTGCATAACACGCGATAGTTTGTGACGAAACGCGGCGCGAGTTTTTCGCGCCGCGTTTTTTTGGGCGCTGCGTTTGCCTTCGAAGAAAGCGAGCTTCCCGTGCACGCCCACGCTGAACGGGCGCCAAGCGCCGCGCAAGGGCATGATTTCAGGTGGCTAAGCCGCCAGCTATCGACCGAAATGCAATCCAGCGGCGCCAAGGTAGAATTATGGAAATCGACCAGGAGGCAACAAGCATGGCGCAATTCGTCACGGAAAATATCCGTACGCTGGCGTTGGTGGGTCACGGAGCGTCAGGCAAAACCACGCTTGCCGAAGCATTGCTGCTGAAGTCGGGGTCGGTCCAGGTCGCCGGCTCCGTCGAACGCGGCTCCGCGATCAGCGACTTCGATCCGCTGGAACGGGCGTGGCAGCACTCGTTGCGCGCATCGGTGCTGCATCTCGAAACGCAGGGCACACGCGTGCACATGATCGACACGCCCGGTTTCCCGGATTTCATCGGTCAATCGATCGGCGCGCTCGACGCGGTGGAGACGGCGGCAGTCGTGATCAATGCTGCGTCCGGCATCGAAATGATCGCTTCGCGCATGATGGACTGGGCCGCGCAGAGGAAGTTGTGCCGGCTGGTGATCGTCAACAAGATCGACGCCGAGAATGTCGATCTTCCGGGACTTCTGTCCGCGATTCAGTCCGCATTCGGCAAAGAGTGCCTGCCGATCAATCTTCCCTCCGACAATGGCCGGCGGGTCGTCGACTGTTTTTTCAATCCCGCGGGCGAATCCGATTTTTCCTCCGTCACCGACGCTCATCGCGCCTTGGTGGATCAGGTCGTGGAAGTCGACGAAGCGCTGATGTCGCTCTACCTCGAGCAAGGCGAGATCGCTCCCGACCAGCTCCATGCGCCATTCGAGAAAGCGTTGCGCGACGGGCATCTGGTGCCGGTGTGTTTCGTTTCGGCGCGGAACGGCGCCGGCGTCGCGGAGCTGCTGGACATCTTCGTAAAATTGCTGCCGAATCCCGCCGAAGGAAATCCGCCGCTGTTTACCAAGGGCGAGGGCGACAATGCCGTCGAATTCCATTCGGAGCCCAACCCGAAGAAACACGTGCTCGCACACGTGTTCAAGGTGGTGATGGATCCTTTCGTGGGCAAGCTCGGGATCTTCCGCGTTCATCAGGGCACCGTCACGCGAGACACGCAGCTTTTCGTCGGCGACAGCCGCAAGCCGTTCAAGGTCGGCCACCTGTTCATGCTGCAGGGAGGAAAGAACGTCGAGATCGACAGCGTCGTGCCCGGAGACATCGCGGCGGTGGCCAAGATCGAGGAGATCCATTTCGACGCGGTGCTGCACGACTCGCACGACGAGGACCATATCCACATGCGCCCCCTGGAGTTTCCGACGCCGATGCAAGGTGTCGCGCTAGCGCCCAAGAAGCGGGGCGACGAACAACGAATCTGGGAAGTTCTGCATCGCATGACGGCGGAGGATCCGACGCTGGTGGTCGAGCACGATCCGAACAGCAACGAGACCGTGCTGCGGGCGCTGGGAGAGTTGCATCTGCGCTCGGTTCTCGAGCGCATGGCGACACAGTTCAAGCTGGAGATCGAGACCCGGCCACCGCGCATTCCGTATCGCGAAACGATCACCGCGCCGGCGGAGGGTTTTCACCGTCACAAGAAGCAGACCGGCGGTGCCGGTCAGTTCGGAGAAGTGTCGCTGCGCATCGAGCCGCGGGCGCGTGGAGCGGGCTTCGAGTTCGTCGACTCGACCAAGGGCGGAGTCATTCCGCATCAGTTCATGCCGGCGGTGCGCAAGGGCGTCGAGCAGGTCCTTGCCACGGGCGCCATCGCGGGTTTTCCGATGCACGACGTGCGCGTCGTCATCTACGACGGCAAGCACCACCCCGTCGATTCCAAGGAAGTCGCGTTCGTCTCCGCGGGCCGCAAGGCATTCCTCGACGCGATCGAAAAAGCGAAGCCCATCGTGCTGGAACCGATTGTCAGCGTAGAGGTGATCTGCCCTGACGCGAAGACCGGTGACATCGCCGGCGATCTGTCGTCGCGCCGCGGGCAGGTTACCGGGACCAAAGGCATGCAAACCGGAGTGCTCGCGATCACCGGCCTCGCGCCGCTGGTCGAACTGGACGGCTACTCGGCGCGTCTGAAGTCGGTGACGGGAGGGCAGGGCAGCTGGACGATGCAGCTTTCGCACTACGAGCCGGCACCGGCCAACCTTCAGCAACACCTGTTGGCGGAGTACCGAAAGTCGCGCAAGCACGAAGAGGACTAAGTAGCGCTGACTCGCGGCCGCGCCACGAGAAGCCTTCGCCGGGAAACAGACGATCCAGGAGTGGAACGAGCGGCGTCGCCAGAAAAAGCGCCCAGATAAGCGCGTTCGGGCGGAAGAGCAGGTACTGCCAGGCGATTGCCGCCGCGCCGGCGGCGCCATCGAAGCTCCGGGTATTTGTGCCGGCTGGGCTTGGCGTTTACAATTGCGGCCATGGGCGACTCCCGGGTCAATCTGACCCATCACTTCCTGATTGCCATGCCGAGCATGGCGGACCCGCACTTTGCCCACACGCTGATCTATGTTTGCGAACACAACGCCAAAGGCGCGCTCGGCATCGTCATCAACAAGCCGATCGACATGACCTTGTCGTCGCTGTTCGAGCAGATCAACGTTCCGCTGGGTGATTCCGGGCTGCGTGAGGCGCGTGTCCATTACGGCGGACCGGTGCAGATCGATCGCGGTTTTGTGCTGCATCGGCCGCTCGGAAGCTGGCAGTCGACCCTGGCGATCAGCGACGACCTCGGCCTGACGACGTCGAAGGACATTCTCGAGGCGGTGGGCCATGGCGAAGGCCCCGAGGATGTGCTGATCTCGCTCGGATATGCCGGATGGTCGGCTGATCAGCTCGAGCAGGAAATCGGCCAGAATGCGTGGCTTACGATCGCCGCGGACAGCGACGTGCTTTTTGCCGAACCCGCGGAAACCCGCCTGCCCGCGGCGATGAAACTGCTGGGCATCGATTTTTCGAGACTGTCCGACGCTGTCGGGCACGCGTGACGCGTGGTCGAGACGGCAGCGTCTTCCGCGCCTCGCGCGCGGGGACCATTCTCGCGTTCGATTTCGGCACCCGGCGCATCGGTGTCGCGGTCGGCGAGAGTGCCATCGGGCTGGCGCATCCCCTGGCAACCATCGCCAGCGAGCAAAACGAGCGCCGGTTCGCGGCGATCGAATCCTTGATCGACGAATGGCATCCCGCGCTGCTGATCGTCGGCCTGCCCTTGCACGCCGATGGCACGGCGCACGCCTTGACCGCGCGCGCGCGCCGCTTCGCGAAGCAGCTCGAAGGCCGCTTCGGTCTCGCGGCGGAGCTTGTCGACGAACGCTTCACCACTTACGCCGCCACCGCCGCGCTGTTCCATGCCGGAGTGAAAACGCGCTCGCACAAGGGCGTCCGCGATCAGGTTGCCGCACAACTCATCCTGCAGACCTATTTTGACCAACACGACGCCGATTGACGGGCTGCGTCAGGGGCTACCTGACGCCGAACACGCGCTCGCCGCGCTGGTCGACAAGATGCGTGGCGCGGTGGCTTTCGACGCCAAGCTGATCGGCATCTATTCCGGCGGCGCCTGGCTTGCCGAGCGGCTTGCCGCGCTCCTGCCGGGAGAGCATCCGGTCGGGTTCATCGACGTGTCTTTCTACCGCGACGATTACGCACAGAAAGGTTTGCGCGCCAAGGTCGAGACGACGACGCTGCCTTTCGAGGTGGAGGGAAGCCGCCTCGTGCTCATCGACGATGTGCTTTACACCGGCCGCTCGGTTCGCGCGGCGATCAACGAGCTATTCGACTACGGACGGCCGGAAAAGATCGAGCTTGCGGTTCTGGTCGACCGCGGAGGCCGCGAGCTGCCGATCGAAGCCACCTATGTCGGCGCGCGCGTCACGGTGGCGCGCGAGCTCTCGGTCGTTCTCAATCGTGCCGCCGATCGATTTGAGCTTTCCGTCGAGCCCACGACGAGCGAACCGCGTACAGGCATATAGTGCGAACAGGCCCTAACCCGCAACTCAACGCCGGCGGCGAGCTGCAGCATCTGCTGACGCTGGAAGGCATGCCCTCGGAGATCGTCGAACGCATTCTCGATACCGCCATCCCGTTCGTGTCGATCGCCGAGCGCGACGTCAAGAAAGTGCCGCTGTTGCGCGGCAAGACGGTGTTCAATCTCTTTTTCGAGAACAGCACGCGGACGCGTACGACGTTCGAGATCGCCGCCAAGCGCCTGTCGGCCGACGTCATCAATCTCAACGTCGGCGTTTCGTCGACGAGCAAGGGTGAGACGC
>DAIQRF010000118.1:0-6859 GCA_036786505.1 Casimicrobiaceae bacterium
GGTATGCACTATGCCCAGCACGTTGGTGTCGATCACGGTGCGAAAGGCGTCGTTATCGTCTTCATGGGCGGTCAACGTGCCGATCGACACGCCGGCGTTGGCCACAACGACGTCCGGCGTCCCGTAACGCGCCATAAAATCGTGAGCCGCCGCGCGAAGCGAGGAAGCATCCCGCACGTCGCCGGCATACACGGAGCAGGTCGCGGGTGCCAACATTCCGGCCAATTGCTGCAGGGGATCGATGCGCCTCGCATAGAGCCCGAGCACCGCGCCCTCAGCGGCATAGCGGCGCGCCAGCGCGGAGCCAAGACCGGAGGAAGCGCCGGTCAGGAAGACTTTCAACGGCGGCCGCGTTCCTGCGCTACGAGCGTGGTGCGCAGGAGCTTGTCAGCGACGGGCGCGTTCGGCGCGCGCTTTCGCGATCAACGCGTCGAGTGCAGCCGGTACGGCGGGATGTCCGCCGATGCGATCGGAAGAGGTCAGGAATTTGCCGTCGACGATCATCGTCGGCACGGCCTGGATGTTGTACTCCTGGGCGAGCACCAACGCGCGCTTGAGTTTGCTGTCGACGCCGAAGGAACCGTAAATCTCGGCGGCCTTGGCGCGATCGAGCCCTTTGCTGGCCGCCCAGTCGAGAAACGCCTTGTCCTGGTAGAGCGGGAGGTTGGCGACGTGGATCGCCTTGAACACCTCCGGCGACAGCCGCAGGTCTTCTCCCATCGCCTCGAGTGTGTAATAGACCTTGGCCAGCGTCTTCCACCGGTCCTGGAACATCACCGGCACGCGCACGAATTGGACATCGGCAGGCGCCGTTTTTGCCCAGTTCTGCAAAAAAGGCTCGAGGTCGTTGCAGTGCGGGCAGCCATAGGAAAAGAACTCGATGACCTCGACCTTCTTCCCTTTCTCCGCCGGCTGCACGTTCTTGAGCCGCGTGTACTGCTTGCCCTCGACCAAGTCGGCCGCGCCCGCGCTGGAAAACGCCAGCACCGCGAGCGTACCGACAACAACCATGGCGAACCTTTTCATTCCTGCTCCTGCAAAGTGGCGTTGATACTTAACGCCCATTGGGCCGTGGCCGCCGACGGGAGTTCCCGCTTGCGGCAGAACTTGAACGTTTAGGGATTCTTGATCACCACCACGTCGAACCCGCTTTTGCCAAGATCGGCTTTGATTCGATTGAGCTCGTCGGTATTGTCGTAGGGGCCGAGACGGACCCGGTAGCGCACCGACTTGTCGGGCAGCGTGGCCATTTGCACGGACGCTTCCCACCCCGAAAGCGCGAGCCGAGCCTTGAGGTTTTCCGCGTCGGATTCGCTGGCCAAGGCCGCTGCCTGCAACCATAAGCGATCGACGGGCTTGGTCTGCGTTTCCAGCGCTTTTGGAGGCTTGGGCTCTTCGGCGCCAGGCAGAATCTTGTAGAAATCGAATCGCGGCTTCTCCGGCGTTGATGTCGCAGGCACGGTTTCGGGCTTGCCGTTGCGAACGATTTCCTTCTGCGCGCCCGGCGCAGCGGGAGAGCCGGTGAGCCCCGACCTGCCGATGAAATACGCGATCGCCGCGGCGACGGCGAGTCCGAGGACCAAGCCCACGAAGACGCCGAGCAAGGTCCCGCCACGCATCGCGCTTGGCGTGCCGAAGGCGGTCGATTGCGGTTGATCTCGCTCGTTCATTTTGCTTTCTTCGATCACATTCTCACCGGAGCGTTTACCCCCAGGACCGCGAGCCCGTTGCGAACAACCTGGCCGGTTGCGACCACCAACGCAAGGCGCGCTTGACGCAACGCATCGTCGTCGACCAGAAACTGCTCCGCATTATAGTAGCTGTGAAATTCCGCCGCCAATTCCTTCAAATAGAAGGTTATGAGGTGCGGCGCCAGCTCGCGGGCCGCCGTCGCAATCTCGTCCGGAAAATCTGCGAGCCGGCGGAGCAGCGCGCTCTCATACGCGCTGGAAAGCGGCGACAGATCCACGTCGCGCAAACGGTCGGCGGCGCCGTCGGGCGAAATTCCCGCCTTTTCCAGCACGCTGCAGACTCGGGCGTGGGCGTATTGCACGTAGTAGACCGGGTTCTCCTCGCTTTGCGCTCGCGCCAGATCGATATCGAACGTCAGCTGCGAATCAGATTTGCGCAGCAAGAAGAAAAAACGCACCGCGTCGCGACCGACTTCGTCGATCAGCTCGCGAAGCGTCAGCGAGGTCCCGGCGCGCTTGCTCAGCTTGACTTCTTCTCCGCCGCGCATCACTAGAACCATCTGATGCAGCACGTAATCGGGATAGCCGGCAGGAATGCCCTGATCGAGCGCCTGCAATCCCGCGCGGACGCGCGAAAGCGAGCCGCCGTGATCGGCGCCCAGCTCGGTGATCGCACGTCCGAAACCGCGCTCCCACTTGGTCACGTGATAGGCGATGTCGGGAACGAAATAGGTGTAGCTCCCGTCCGACTTACGCATCACGCGATCCTTGTCGTCACCGTAGTCGGTTGTCTTGAGCCACAGCGCGCCGTCTTGCACGTAAGTTCTGCCCGCGGCAATCAGCGCCCGGATCGTCTTGTCGACCAGGCCGTCGGAATAAAGCGACGACTCCAGGAAATACTGGTCGAAATGGACACCGAAGGCTGAGAGGTCGGCGTCCTGCTCACGGCGCATTGCCGCCACGGCAAAGCTCCGGACCGCATCCAGGTCGTCGCCCACGCCATCGTGTGGATGTTCCGCGACGTAGGCGCGCGCAATCTCGCGCACGTACTCGCCCTGGTACCCGTCGGCGGGAAATGGCGCGCTTGCACCCGCCGCTTCGCGCACGCGGGCCTGCACCGATAGCGCGAGATTCGCGATCTGAGCACCGGCATCGTTGTAATAGAATTCCCGATGGACGTGGTAGCCCTGCGACTCCACCAATCGGGCGATCGCATCGCCAACCGCCGCGCCGCGTCCATGGCCCACATGCAGCGGGCCGGTCGGATTTGCGGAAACGAATTCGACGATTGCCCTGGCTCCCTGCGCCGCCGTGACCGATCCGAACGCGGCGCGCTGGTCGAGAATCCGCCCAATCACCTCGCGGCGTGCAGTGTCGGAGAGATACACATTGATGAATCCCGCGCCCGCCATTTCAACCCGCGCCACCTGTGGCGAGGGCTCGAGCGCTGTGATCAGCGCCGCCGCCAGTTCGCGTGGATTGCGCCTGAGAGTCTTGGCTAGCTGCAGCGCGACGTTGCTTGAATAATCCCCGTACTGCGGCTGTTTCGGACGGTCGAGTGCAATCTGCTGCGGGGCGTGTCCAGGAGCGACGCGTGCAAGGCCGGCGGACAGCCATTGAGCGAGCTGTGATTTGAGGTCGGTCAAGGGATTCGCCGCGATCGGCGGCGTTCGACAAAGCGGTGGATTATAACGCGCCACAAACGGGGAGCCTCGATCGCGTTCATGCAAAGCTGAGTGGATCGACGTCGATGCTCCAGCGGACTTGTCGCTCCCCCAGTTGCTCGAGCTCGCCGCGCCAGAGAGGAAGAAAAGTCTGCAACGAGCGCCGGTCATTGCTCTGAACGAGTACTTGGCCGCGTTCCATCCCGGCGCGGCGCGCGAGCCCGGCAGGCCCCGGCGGGTAGAGCTCGCATCGACATGCGTGCGCGGCGATAACGACGCGGCCGCGCTCCGCGGCAGCGTCCAGAAAAGACATCATCCGTCCACGCGTTTTCGCTTCGGCGGCAAGCAACGCAAGATGCGCGAACGGCGGCAGGCCGAGGCTTCGGCGCTCGGCGAGCAGAGCTTCAGCGTAACGATCGTAATCGTGCCCGATCAGCGCCCTGTACAGCGGATGATCCGGAAAGTCCGTCTGCACCAGCACCTCGCCGGCGAGGGCGCCGCGGCCGGCGCGGCCGGCAACCTGTTCGAGCAGCGCAAAGAGGCGTTCCGTGGCACGAAATTCCGCACTGTACAGCGCGTTGTCGGCGCCGAGGACGCCGACCAGCGTCATCCGCGGAAAGTCATGCCCCTTGGCGAGCATTTGCGTACCGACAAGGATATCGACCTCGCCAGCCGCGATGGCATCGCGCATGACGACGAATGATCCCCTTCGCCGCGTGCTGTCGCGATCGACGCGCAAGACGCGGGCGCCCGGAAAAAGCTCGGTGAGCGCGCGCTCGAGCCGCTGCGTGCCGAAGCCCAAGGGAAGCAGGTCCTGGTTACCGCAATCGGGACACGCTGCCGGCAGCGCGGCGGCGTGGCCACAGTGGTGACAGCGGAGCATTGCATTGTCACGGTGCACCACGAGACGCGCGCTGCACCGCGGGCACATCGCTTTCCAGCCGCATGCCGCGCACAGCAGCGACGGCGCGAAGCCACGCCGGTTGATGAACAGCAACGCCTGTTGGTGCTTCGCGAGACGAGCCGCAATCGCGTGTTGCAGCGTTGGCGCGATGCCTTCGATGTTGCCCCGGTCCCGGCTCGGCACCAGGCGCACGGTGGGTAGCGCGCTATGCGCGGTCGCGCGCTGTGGCAGCTTGAGCCAGAGATATCGGCCGCGTTTCGCCTGCGCGTAACTTTCGAGCGAAGGCGTGGCGCTGCCGAGGATAATGGGCACGCCCCGCAACTGCGCCCGAAAAATTGCGACATCGCGCGCGTGATAGCGCACCCCTTCCTGCTGCTTGAACGAGGCATCGTGTTCCTCGTCCACCACGATCAAACCCAGGCCCGGCAGCGGCGTGAACACCGCCAAGCGCGTTCCGACCAGAAGCTGTATTTCTCCCCGTGCAGCCGCCAGCCAGCGCGTCCGGCGCTCCGCAGCTCCTAGTCGGCTGTGCAGCGCGGCAACGCGAACGGCGGGTAACGCGGCCGCGATCCGCTGTTCGAGCTGCGGCGTCAGATTGATCTCCGGCACCAGTAAGAGTGCTTGCCTGCCGGCATCGATAACGCGTGCGGCGGCAGCCAGATAGACCTCGGTTTTGCCGCTTCCGGTAATTCCCTGCAGCAGCGACGGGCGGAATGCGAAAGGCTCGGCGACTGCGGCGTCGAGTGCCGCCCGCTGGTCGGGATTCAGCGCACGGGTCGTCGCACCGTGGACAACGACTTCCAGCACCGGCTCGACCCACCCCTCGCGCCGCCATTTTCCGAACGCCCGCCAGACGCCCGCGCCCTGCTTTCGCAATTCGTCGGTGGCGACGCCTTCGGCCGCGCGCAGCATATCGATCGCCTTGGTAAGCGCCGTCCCCTTTTCGGGTTCGTTGTTGACGAGAGTCGCCCGGCCGGTGAGCGTCAGGCGATACGTGTGCGCCAGCGGAGCTCGCGTTCCATTTCCTGGCGCGAGCGGCGGAAGCATTTGCGCAAGACACAGGCCGATCGGCTCCTGATAATAGCTCGACACAAAGCTTGCCAGGTTGCGAAGATCGGTCGGAACCGGCGGGACGTTGGACAATACCTCGTCCACCGGCAGCAATCGCTCGGGAGCGACGTCGCTGCTTTGGACGACCTCGACAGCCACGCCGTGCAGGCGTCGGCGACCTAGTCGAACGACAAGCACGCTGCCGGGCTCTGGCGCCAGTCCAGCGGGCAACCAATAATCGAACAATTGGTGGGCTGCCACCGGCAACGCAACGCGAACAACGGCCACGATCAGCGTTCCCGAAATCCGAAGCGATGGCGCGCACCGGCAAAGAAACGTTTTGTAGTGTTCTGAATCATCATGCCAAGTTCAGCATTGCGTTCCAAGTGGTTCTTTTTCCAGCACTCCTCCAACGCGGTCCATTGGCGTGTGGATAAATCTGTGCGTAAGTAAAGCGTGGTCGGACCGCGGCGCGAGGCAGTAGCTGGCGCGCGTCGAACGGGAGCGGCAAACAGACCGCAGATACTGCAACAAACTCAACGAGTTGGAGCGTGCTTACTGGGGAATCCGTTTTCGGTCGACCCGCCAACACGGTCTGCGTGGGACTGTGCATAACTGACTCACAAAGTCACGCCTTTCAGAACTTTGTCAAGGCCGCGGAGAGCGAGTACTGGCGCGGCTTTCCGCCTCGTGCCCGTCGACTCTGGAGGGCACTGCACGTTGCAAACGCGATTCGACATGGACCGCGGCGACCAGTGCAGCGACATTTTCCGGCGCCGTCGTCGGCAAGATCCCGTGGCCAAGATTGAAGATGTGCCCCGGCTCCGATCCCGCCGCCCGGAGAATGGCAATCGCGGCTTCACGCGTCGCTTCGGCAGTCGTCAATAGAACCATCGGGTCGAGATTGCCTTGCACCGCGACACGCGCTCCCACCTGCCGCCGGGCGGCGCCGATATCGGTCGTCCAGTCGAGTCCCACGGCGTCGCAACCGCATGCGGCGATGCGGTCGAGCCATTGCCCGCCGCCCTTGGTAAAAACGATGGTGGGCGCGCGACAGTTTTGATGGCGCAGGTGCTTCAGCACGATTTTGATGTAGGCCAGCGAAAACGCGTCGTACGCGTCGGATGCAAGCAAGCCGCCCCAGGTGTCGAAAATCATCAGCGCGTCGGCGCCGTGAGCGACCTGCTGCGCAAGATACCCACCCACCGCCTCGGCATTGATTGCCAGGACGCGGTGGAGCAGATCCGGGCGTGCATAGAGCATGCGCCGCACTCTGCCGAAATCGGCGCTGCTCGCGCCTTCAATCATGTAGCAGGCGAGTGTGAACGGGCTGCCGGCGAAACCGATCAAGGGCACGCTTCCGGCCAATGCCAGCTTGATCGATGTTACCGCGTCGTAAACGTACTTGAGGCGGGCAGGATCAGGCACGGTCAGCGTCGAGATCGCCGCCTCATCGACCAGCGGCCGCTCGAAACGTGGCCCTTCGCCTTCTGCAATCTCCAGCCCCAGCCCCATCGCATCCGGCACGGTGAGGATATCGGAGAAAAGGA